>NZ_JBEXZD010000086.1:0-36596 GCF_040628575.1 Streptomyces sp. NPDC006393 | reverse complement strand
TGGATGTCCGCGATCACCGGAATCTGCGACTTGCGCGCGATGGTCGCCAGCGCGTCCGCGTCGTCCTGCGTCGGACAGGCCACCCGCACGATCTGACACCCGGACGCGGTCAGCTCCGCGATCTGCTGCAGCGTGGCACCGACATCCGACGTACGCGTCGTCGTCATCGACTGCACCGACACCGGAGCCCCGCCCCCGACCGCCACCGGCCCGACGTGAATCTGCCGCGACACGCGCCGCTCGGCGATCGGCCGGGCCGGTACCTCGGGGAGGCCCAAGGGAATGGCCGTCATGGCGTCAGTCCCGGTTTCCGGAGACGGTCTCGCGCATGGCGCGCAGGGACTCCTTCAGGGACCCCATGGTGGCCAGGACGGCGGTGGGCTCGTAGCCGCAGTGCGCCATGCAGTTGTCGCAGCGCGGGTCCTTGCCGCGACCGTACTTGTCCCAGTCGGTCTTCTCGATGAGTTCCCGGTACGTCGGGACGTAGCCGTCGCTCATCAGGTAGCAGGGGCGCTGCCAGCCGAAGAGCGAGTAGTTCGGGATGGCCCACGCCGTGCAGGGGAAGTCGACCTTGCCCTCGAGGAAGTCGAGGAACAGCGGGGAGTGGTTGAGCCGCCAGCGGCGGCGGTTACCGCCCGCGAAGGCCTTCTTGAACAGCTCCCGGGTCTGTGTCACGCCCAGGAAGTGCTCCTGGTCGGGCGCCTTCTCGTAGGCGTAGGCGGGCGAGATCATCATCTCGTCGACCTTGAGGTCGTCGTTGAGGAAGTTGAGCACCTCGACGACGGTCTGCGGGGTGTCGGTGTTGAAGAACGTGGAGTTGGTGGTCACCCGGAAGCCGCGCCGCTTGGCCTCCTTGATGGCCTCCACCGCCTCGTCGAACACGCCCTCCTTGGCCACCGACTCGTCGTGCCGCTCGCGCAGCCCGTCGATGTGCACGGCGAAGGCGAAGTACGGCGAGGGCTTGAACTTGTCCATCTTCTTGCGCAGCAGCATGGCGTTGGTGCACAGGAAGACATACTTCCGCTTGGCCACCAACTGGCGCACGATCTCATCGATCTGAGGATGCATCAGGGGCTCGCCGCCCGCGATGGACACCATCGGCGCACCGGACTCCAGTACCGCTCCCACGGCCTGGGCGACCGGCATGCGCTGCTTGAGCACCCCGGCCGGGTGCTGGATCTTGCCGCAGCCCTCGCACTTCAGATTGCAGGCGAAGAGCGGTTCGAGCTCCACGATCAGCGGGAACTTGTCCCGCTTGCGCAGCTTCTGTTCGGCAAGGTATGTAGCGACCTTGATGGACTGGCGCAGCGGCATGGCCATCTGGCTCACCTCCTGGGGAGCAGCACATTACGGTGCCATTCAAAGAAAGTCGGTAGGACGGAACGAAGAACGCGGAAAGCCGATATTCCACCGCGCACCGTGCCGATACGGACGAGTTCGTGTTCCGGAGCGTCCACGACCACACGGACGGCCGCAACCGGGCGCGCGCCCGTGCGCACGGCGCTCACCAGCGTGGCCGCGGACTCCATGTCGACCGCGATCGCGCCGGTGGCACGCAGTTCGGACCGCTCGTCGTGACCGCGGACGACGTGGTCGGAGCCGGTGAGCGGCCCGGTGTGGACGGTGCGGCCGGGCAGGGTGCGGGTGAGTTCCTTGACGAGCAGTTCGGTGCCGACGCAGGGGACGGTCCCGCGCGGGTCCCGGGTCTCCTCGGCGACGACCAGGTCGCCGGGGTGCATGCCGGGGGCGAGTCCGGCGCAGAAACCCGTGGCCAGCACGGCGGCCCGGCTCAGCACCGGGTCGGCGAGGACCCGGGTGACGGACCGTTCCGCCGCCCTGGGTCCCATGCCGGTGCGCAGCACGGTCACCGGCCCGCCCGCCCCGCTGCGGTCGCTCATGCGCAGGGCGAGGTGCTCGATGCCGAGCGCGCAGGCGATCAGCAGCGGGGCCGGGGCGGGCTGTGTGGTCATCAGCCCCCCTTGGCCTCGGCGGGGGGCTTCTCCCCTCGGAGCCGGTCGGCGAAGGGTTCGCCGTGGACGTACCGGCCGAGCGCGGTGAGCGGGAAGACCTGCCGGTAGAGGTGGTAGTTGATGGAGAAGTCCCACGGGAAGCCGGTGCCGGTGAAGTACGGCTCGTCCCAGGAACCGTCCTCCCGCTGGGTGGCGGCGAGCCACTCGATGCCGCGCTCGACCGCCTTGGACTCCTGCTCCCCCGCCGCGAGCAGGGCCATCAGCGCCCAAGCGGTCTGCGAGGCGGTGGAGGCGCCCTTGCCGCTCCACTCCTTGACGTACTTGTAGGAGCGCAGGTCCTCGCCCCAGCCGCCGTCGTCGTTCTGCACGCTCTCCAGCCAGGCCACCGCGCGGCGGATCGCCGGGTGGGAGCCGGGCAGGCCGGCGGCGGTCAGGGCGGGGACGACGGACCCGGTGCCGTAGACGTAGTTGACGCCCCAGCGGCCGAACCACGAGCCGTCCGGTTCCTGTTCGGCCAGCAGCCACTGGATGCCGCGCCGGGTGCGCGGGTCGTGGGACAGGCCCTCGACCGCGAGCATCTCCACCACGTGCGCGGTGACGTCGGCCGACGGCGGGTCGATGACCTCGCCGAAGTCACAGAAGGGCAGCCGGTTGGGGAAGGGGCTGGTGTTGTCGACGTCGAAGGCGCCCCAGGCCCCGTTCTTCGACTGCATCCCGAGGTTCCAGCGGACGCCGCGCCCGATCGCCTTCTCCAGCCGCTCCGGGTCGTGGTGCCTGACCCGGCGCAGCGCGAGGACCACCTCGGCCGTGTCGTCGATGTCGGGGTAGTTGTCGTTGTGGAACTCGAACGCCCAGCCGCCCGGCGGCAGCCCCGGGCGGCGCACCGACCAGTCGCCCGGGCGCACGATCTGCTCGCCGAGCATCCAGTCGGCGGCCTTCACCAGCTGCGGATGGTCGGCGGGCACACCCGCGTCGGCGAGCGCGATGGTGGCCAGGCAGGTGTCCCACACCGGCGACTGGCAGGCCTCGATCATCCGGGCGCCGTCCTCGCGCCACACGGCGAAACGGTCCAGCGACTGAAGGCCCGCGCGCATCACCGGGTGTTCGAGGTCGTAGCCCAGCAGGTGCAGCGCGATGACCGAGTACACGGCCGGGGGCTGGATGCCGCCCCAGCAGCCGTCGTTCTCCTGCCGTTCGATGATCCAGCGGGCGGCGGTGTTCATGGCGGCCCGGCGCAGCCGCTTCGGGGCGACCTTGCGGTAGGCGTGCAGGGCCTTGTCGATGCGCTGGAAGGCACCGTCCCAGCTGGCGGCCGGGGCGAGCGGCCGGGGCGGGTTGGGCACCTCGGGGTCGGTGTGCAGCTCGTCGAGCGGGAAGGGCGCGGGGCGCACCGGCCGCTTGGCGGAGACGATGGTGAGCGGCACGATGGTCTGCCGGGCCCAGCAGCCGAAGTCGTAGATGTTGAGCGGTACCCAGGTCGGGAAGTAGATGAGTTCCGGCGGGAGTTCGGGCAGGTCCTCCCACTTCCACCAGCCGAACAGGGCGAGCCAGATCCGGGTGAAGACGCGGGAGGCGACGATGCCGCCCTGCTCGCGGACCCACGCGGAGGCCTTCGCCATGTGGGGGGCGTCGGGGGCGTCGCCGGCCAGGCGGAGGGCGACGTAGGCCTCGATGGTGGTGGACAGCTCGCCGGGGCCGCCGTAGAAGGTGGCCCAGGTGCCGTCCTCACGCTGCTCGCCGCGGATGAAGAGGGCGGCGGCGCGGGTGGTCTCCTCGTCCCTGATGCCGAGGAACTGGCGCAGCAGCAGGTCCTCGGCGTCCATCGTGACGTTGGTCTCGAGGTCGCCCTTCCACCAGCCCTCGGCGTCCTGCCGGGAGAGCAGGAAGTCGGTGGCGCGCCGGACGGCGTGGGCGGCGGCTTGGTGTACCCCGGCCGCCTCGGGGGTGGTGAGTGCGGTGTCGCTGGCCGCGGCAGCGCGGGTCGGCAGTGTCGCCCCGGTGCTTCCGTCGGTCGTCGCTGTCATGGCTTCCCCTTCGTGCAGTCGTGCAAGTCGTGCTGCTGTGGGTCCGCCGTCGGCCGGTGCCCGATACCTTCCGGGACCGGCCGGCGACTACGCGAGGGTGCTTCGACCGATAGTGATCATCTCTTTCGTACGACGACGAAGTCCGCGAGCGCCGTGAACGCGGCCCGTACCCGGTCGGGCATGTCGACGACGTCGAGGGCTTCGATGGCGATGGTGTGCTGACGGCGCGCCTCCTCGGCCGTCCACCCGCGTCCGCCGGCCTCCTCGATGAGGGCGGCGCGGGCCGCGAACTCCTCCTCGGAGAAGTTCTCGAAGTCGCTGCTCTTGGCGTCGGCGGCGAGGATCTCGCCGAGCCGCTCGGAGGCTTCTCCACCCGCCGCGAGGGCGGCCACGACCGGCAGGGACTTCTTGCGCTGGCGCAGGTCGCTCCAGGTCTGCTTGCCGGTGGCGTCCGGGTCGCCCCAGATTCCGAGGAGGTCGTCGACGGCCTGGAAGGCCAGGCCGAGGTGGTAGCCGTACTTCTCCAGCGCGTCGGCGGTCGCGTCGTCGGCGCCGCCGAGCACCGCGCCGATGGAGCAGGCGCAGGCGAGCAGCGCGCCGGTCTTGTTGCCCTCCATCTCCAGGCACTCGGCGACGCTGACCCGGTCGCGGTGCTCGTAGGAGATGTCCTGGGCCTGGCCGTCGATCAGGGCGCGGGTGGCGCTGGTCAGCCGGCGGGTGGCGCGGCCGGCCTCGACGGTGCCGAGCTCCAGCAGGACCTCGTTGGCCAGCGCGAACAGGGCGTCGCCGACGAGGATGGCCTGGGCGGGTCCGTGCACCTTCCAGACGGTGTCGCGGTGGCGGCGCTGTTCGTCGCCGTCCATCAGGTCGTCGTGCAGCAGCGAGAAGTTGTGGACGAGTTCGACGGCGACCGCGCCGGGCACGCCGACCTCGGGGGCGGCGCCGGTGACCTCGGCGGAGAGCACGGCCAGGGCGGGGCGCACGGCCTTGCCGCCGTCCCCGTGCGCCGGGTTGCCCGCGGCGTCGATCCAGCCGAAGTGGTAGGCGGCAACGGTGTCCATGGGAGGGGCCAGCCGGTCGACGGCGGCCCGCAGGACCGGCGTGGCCAGGGTCCGGCCGCGCTCCAACAGCGCGGTCACGTCCACCGCGGTCCTCCGAGCGGCCGTCGGGGCCGGGGACTCAGTGGGCACAGTCTCTCCTCTTGTCGCGGTGCCGGAGGTGCGGGGGCCTGCCGCGGGTTGCTGGTCGACCTTCATCGGATCCCCCCTCGCACGGACGCTCCGGTCACGTCCGGGCGTCGGCCGGGAGGCCGGGGGATGTCTCCCGGCGAGGGCCGGGAGGCCGTCTCCTCGAACGCGAACAGACGGCTCGGTCGGGGCCGGCCCAGGGCGCTCAGCGCGGCGTCCGCCGCGCCGACACCACTGCGGACCGCACTCTCCATGGTCGCGGGCCACCCGGTGGCGGTCCACGCTCCGGCCAGGTACAGGCCGGGGGCCTTGGTGCGGGCGCCGGGCCGCAGCCGCCCGACGCCGGGGGACGGCGCGAACGTCGCCGTGCGCTCCCGGGTCACGAAGAAGTCGAGCACCTCGGCGTCGCGTGCGGGGGGCAGCATCCGCCTCAGCTCGGGCAGATAGCGCTCGCGCAGTACGGCGACGGGCGCGTCGATCTCGTCCTGGGCCACCGACTGGGACAGCGCCAGGTACTGACCGCGCTTGAGCCCGGAGGCCTCGGTGCGGTCGAAGACCCACTGCACGGGGGTGCCGAGGGCGGTGACGAAGGGCCGGGTGAGCACCGTGCGGTCGTAGACGACATGGATGTTGAGGATCGGTGCGGTGCCGATGGCCAGCAGCCGCTCGGGGGCGTCCAGGGCGCCCGCCGGCAGCAGGTCGTACGCCTCGCGCTGGGGTACGGCGAGGACGACCGCGTCGGCGTCGATCCGTTCGCCGGGAACCTGAACGCTCCAGCCGCCGTTCTCGTTTGTGGAGACGGAGGTGACGCGTGAACGGACCTCGGTACGAACGCCCGCGGAGTCGAGCGCCTTGCGGGCCAGACGGTCGTGCAGTTCGCCCAGCGGGACGCGGGCCCAGCCGATGTCGGCCGCTCCCGGGTCGGACAGCAGACCGGTCTTGAACACCATCGCGGCCAGCCCCAGTGAGGCGTCGGAGGCGACCGCGTTGAGGGTGGCGACCCCTACGAGGTCCCACAGTGCCTCGACGGCACGCGCCGACTGGCCGTGCGCGGCCAGCCAGCTGCCGAAGTCCTGGGCGTCCAGGGCCGGGTCGGCCGGGTCGAGGGCCTTCAGGGCGAGCGCGGCACGCCCGACACGGGCGCGCTCGGCCAGGGACAGGTGCGGGTAGGTGGCGAGGCTGCGCCCCAGGTGCAGGGGTACGGGCAGCGGGTCTCGCCGGAGTCTGCCGAGCCGGCGTCCCTCGGGCCGGTCCAGGTCGAGGACGGGCACGTCGAGGCGGTCCTGGAGCGGGGCGAGCGCGGTGCCGCCGATGCGGTCGAGGAACCAGCGGTAGGCGGTGCAGCAGCGCAGGTACACGTGCTGGCCGTTGTCGACGGTGAGGTCGCCGCGCCGGAAGGAGAAGGCGAGGCCGCCCAGGCGCGGCCGGCCCTCCAGCAGGGTCACGCGGACACCGGCGTCGGCGAGCGCGAGCGCGGCGGTCAGGCCCGCCAGGCCACCGCCGATCACCACCGCATGCCGTCCGGAGGGTGCTGAGGCCGTGGTGAGGGTGGCGTCCGGTCGTGTGCCGTCGGTCATCGGGCGCCCTCCCCTGTGCGTCCGCCGCGGTGCGCGGGTGCGCCGCGGCCGGCCGTCGCCGTCAGTGACGCGGTCCGGGTCCGCGGGGTTGCCCGCGGGCGGCCGGCCGGAGGGCCGGTCTGGATGCGCTCGGCCATCAGGCGCGCCTCCTGAGGGTCTGCCGGGTCACGTGCCGGGTGTCCAGTCCGGACAGCCCGCGCACGGCGACGTACGCCTTCTCGCGTCCGGGCAGGGAGACCCGGCCGCGCAGCACGGCCTCCGGCTCGCGCTCGATGCGGTCGAGCAGGCGGCGGTAGATGCCGGCCATGGCGGCCACGCACGCCCCGCTGCGCCGGTCGAGCATGGGCAGCAGCTGGTAGCCCTCGGCGAACAGGGCGCGGGCGCGCCGTACTTCGAAGTGGACCAGGCCGGCGAAGTCGGAGCCCTCCGGCGGGGTCGGGCCGTGGAATCCGGCCGAGCAGCCGAACTTGGCCAGGTCGTCGGCGGGCAGGTAGGTGCGGCCGTCCGCGGCGTCCTCGCGGATGTCTCTGAGGATGTTGGTCAGTTGCAGCGCCAGGCCGAGCGTGTCGGCGTACTCGGGGGCGCGTTCGGCGCCGCGCGCGCCCGGTTCGGTGCCGAAGACGCCGAGGGAGAGCCGTCCGATGGCGCCGGCCACGCAGCGGCAGTAGACCTTCAGGTCGTCCCAGGTCTCGTAGGTCTCGCCGCGCACGTCCTTCAGGACGCCGTCGATGAGTTCGTCCAGGCCGCCGAGCGGGATCGGGAAGGCGTGGGAGGCGTGGGCGAGGGCGACCGCCACGGGGTCGGTGTCGTCGTCCTCGACGGCGCCGTCGCGGATGCGGTCGAGCAGCGCCCGCGTGTCCTGCAACCGGGCGACCTTGACCTCGTCCGCCAGCGCGCCGTCGCCGATGTCGTCGACGCGCCGGGAGAACGCGTACAGCGCCGACATCGCGCGCCGCTTGGGCGTGGGCAGCAGCCTGATGCCGTAGGCGAAGTTGCGGGCCTGCTGTCCGGTCACGGCCTCGCAGTAGCTGTAGGCGGCGAGTACCGGTGCGGACGCGTGCTGTTCCGACTCCACGGCCCGGATCACCCCTCTCCTCGCAGAGTCACGCCCACCTCGCGCAGCAACTGGACCTTGCCGGGCTTGGGCGGGCCGGGAAGTACGTCGTATTCGGCGGCGGCGATCGCGCCGATCGCCGCCCTTCCCCCCGCCACGAACCCCGCGAGCAGCAGCTTCAACCTGCCGTGGACGCTACCCACCAGGGGGGCGCCTTCATTCAGGAGTTCACGGGCGCGTTCCGCTTCGTACGCGACCAGGGCGCGCACCGATGCGCCCGCGGTGGGCGTGGCGAGGTCCGTCTCCTGGACGTGAAAGCGTTTCATGTCCTCGGCGGGCAGGTAGACGCGGTCGCGGCCGAGGTCCTCCTTGACGTCCTGGAGGTGCTCGACGATCTGGAGGGCGGTGCAGATCGCGTCGGACCGGCGGATCCGCTCGGGGGTGGAGGTTCCGGTGACGGCGAGGACGAGGCGGCCGACGGGGTTGGCGGACAGTTCGCAGTAGGCGAGGAGGTCGTCGTAGGTCTCGTAGCGGGAGACGAGCTGGTCCTGGCGGTTGGCGGCGATCAGGCCGAGGAACGGCTCGGGGGTCAGCGCGCGGCGGCGGGCGGTGGGCTGGAGCCGGCGCAGCAGGGGGTGGCGCGGCGTGCCGTCGAAGACCCGGCGCAGATCGGCCTCGAAGGCGTCGAGCAGGACCAGCCGGTCCGAGGCCTCCTCGGGCGACACGCCGAGCAGGCGCGCGTCGGCGCCGCCGGGGGCCAGATCGCCGTCGCCGATGTCGTCGACCAGTCGGGCGAAGCCGTAGACGGCCATGAGGTCGAGGCGCCAGGCACGGGGCAGGAAGAACGGTGCCACGGGGAAGTTCTCGCCCGCGGCCTTGTCGAGGGTGGCGCGCTCCGGATGGAGCGCCGCTCTTGTTCGCGTCATCGTCCGCTGCCCGGGGCGTGGACGGCACATGCTGCGTTGAGCTGGGGAGTTTCCGTAGCCATTGCCGTCACATCTCCCGTTCTACACTGCCGACCCAACACACACTATTTCGGACACGCCGCCCGGCCGCCCGGGCGGCGGCCCTGGCGGAGGGTGTCGCGCATTATCTCCCCACTTGCCGCTTTCCGGGACCGGTACAGCTTACGTTGTACAACGCAGCGAGACTCACGGGGGTGTCCCGCAGATCACAACAACACACCGATCGATGTCAAGATTCCTTGGCTCCACGGGAGTTGACCTTTCCTTTGCAGACGCCGGGCCCCACCGGAACAGTTCCGGTGGGGCCCGTCGAGGCGCAGGCTACTTGCCCGTGAACTTCTCGTACTCCTTCAGCACCTCTTCGGTGGGCCCGTCCATGCGGAGTTCCCCGCGCTCCAGCCACAACACCCGGTCACAGGTGTCCCGGATCGACTTGTTGTTGTGGCTCACCAGGAAGACCGTGCCGGCCTCCTTGCGCAGCTCCCGGATGCGCTCCTCGGACCGCCGCTGGAAGGCGCGGTCACCGGTGGCCAGCGCCTCGTCGATCATGAGGACGTCGTGGTCCTTGGCGGCGGCGATGGAGAACCGCAGCCGGGCCGCCATGCCGGAGGAGTACGTCCGCATCGGCAGCGTGATGAAGTCGCCCTTCTCGTTGATGCCGGAGAAGTCGACGATGTCCTGGTAGCGGGACCGGATCTCCTCGCGCGACATGCCCATGGCGAGGCCGCCCAGGATGACGTTGCGCTCGCCGGTGAGGTCGTTCATCAGTGCCGCGTTCACGCCGAGCAGCGAGGGCTGGCCGTCGGTGTAGACCCTGCCCCTCTCGGCGGGCAGCAGGCCGGCGATGGCACGCAGCAGGGTGGACTTGCCGGAGCCGTTGGAGCCGATGAGGCCGATGGCCTCGCCGCGGTAGGCGACGAAGGACACGCCCTTGACGGCGTGCACCTTGCGCACGCCCCGCGCCGAGTCGTCGGAGCCCCGCTTGACGATGCGGCTGAGGGCGGCGGTGGCGCTGCCCTTGCCGGACTTGGCGCCGTTGACGCGGTAGACGATGTGCAGCTCGTCCGCGATGACGGTGGGGACCCGTGCCCCGTCCCTGCGCGCGGCGTCCCTGCCGGAGTTCTGCTCAGCCACGGCCGTACCTCTCCTCCGCCTTCCAGAAGTACACGAAGCCGCCGCCGAAGACGACCACGGCCCAGCCCACGGCGAGGGCCCACACGTGCGGCGGGAGGTTCGAGGCGCCGTAGCCGTCGATCAGCGCGAAGCGGATGAGGTCCATGTAGACCGCGGCGGGGTTGGCCTGCATCACGCGGATCACCCAGTCCGGCTTCCCGGCCAGCATGCCGTTGATGGAGAACATGACGCCCGACGCGTACATCCAGGTGCGCATGACGAACGGCATGAGCTGGGCGAGGTCGGGGGTCTTGGCCCCCATCCGGGCCAGGATCAGGGCCAGGCCGGAGTTGAACAGGAACTGAAGCGCCAGCGCCGGGACGACGAGCAGCCAGGACAGGCGCGGATAGCTGCCGAACCCGACCGTCACGACGACGACCACGACCATCGAGAACAGCAGCTGCTGGAGCTGCTGGAGCGCGAACGAGATCGGCAGCGAGGCGCGCGGGAAGTGCAGCGCGCGCACCAGGCCCAGGTTGCCGGAGATGGCCCGCACGCCCGCCATGACCGAGCTCTGCGTGAAGGTGAACACGAACACACCGGTCACCAGGAACGGGATGTACGCGCCGTGGCTCATGCCCCGGCTGGCCTTGAGGATGAGGCCGAAGATGAAGTAGTAGACGGCCGCGTTCAGCAGCGGGGTGGCCACCTGCCAGACCTGGCCGAGCTTGGCCTGGCTGTACTGGGCGGTCAGCTTCGCCTGGGAGAAGGCCAGGATGAAGTGGCGTCGGCCCCACAGCTGGCGTACGTACTCCATGAGCGGGGGCCGGGCGCCGCTGACGGCCAGCCCGTACTTGGCGGCGAGCCGGTCCGCCGGGAGCCCCTCGTCGGGCGACGGAGCCGCGCCGAGGGCGACGCCGCCGTCATGCGTTGTCTCACTCACAAGTGGATACTTTCGTCTTCGAGATGCGCGGCCCGTGCGGGTCACGGGCGTGGCGCGAGCACGGCCGGCGGCGGCCGGCCGGTGCTCCCAGGGAACGAGCTTGTCAGATGACCGGCGGCCGGCCCAGTCGGGTGAGCCGCCACACCGTACGCCACTTCATGGGCCGGCGCGGCCCGCACGGCGCGGTCCACCCCTCCCTGAAGCCCCCGAACCAGGCCTTCAGGGCCGGGCGCGAGGGGCGGCGGGCGAGGGTGAGCAGCAGCCAGACCCCCAGGTAGACCGGCACCAGCGGGGCCGGCAGGTTGCGGCGGGCGAGCCAGACCCGGTTGCGGGCGACCATGCGGTGGTAGACCGCGTGCCGCGAGGGCGCCGTCGTCGGGTGGTACAGCACCATGTCGGACCGGTAGTCGATCATCCAGCCCGCGTCGAGGGCCCGCCAGGCCAGGTCGGTCTCCTCGTGCGCGTAGAAGAACTCGTCCGGCAGCCCGCCGACGTCCGCGAACACCTTCGTGCGGACGGCGTTGGCGCCGCCGAGGAAGGTGGTGACCCGGGAGGAGCGCATCGGGTCGGAGGCCCGCAGCCGCGGCACATGGCGGCGCTGGGTCTGCCCGGTCTCCGGGTCGGCGATGCGGAAGCTGATGATGCCCAGCTCCGGGTCGGCCGCGAACGCCTGCCGGCACAGCTCGGCGGTGTCGTGGCGCGCGAGCAGGCCGTCGTCGTCGAGGAAGAGCAGGATGTCGGCGTCCCGGCCGCCCGGGCCGAAGGCCTCGATGCCGACGTTGCGGCCGCCGGGGATGCCCAGGTTCTCGGGCAGCTCGATGGTCCGGACACCCGATGAGAACTCCGAGACGTCCGGCACGGGCGAGCCGTTGCCGACGACCACCACCTCGACGGGGTCGCCGTCCTGCTTGGCGACCGAGTCGAGCAGGGCCCTGAGCTCGTCGGGGCGGTTGCCCATGGTGATGACGACGGCCCCGACCTTCGGCGACCTGGCCACGGCGCTCACCTCAGCCTGCTGGAAGCGAGGATGGACACCAGGTGCAGCAGCGTCTGCACCAGCGCGATGCCGGCCAGCACCGCCGTGCCGAGCCGGGTGAAGAACAGATCCCCCCGGGCCTGGTCGACGATCGCGAGGACCAGGATCAGCAGCGAGGCCTCGATCCCGAGGATCAGCCGGTGGAACTTCAGGGCCGCCGCGGCCCGGCGGGCCAGCGCCATCCCGGACGAGCGCGGTTCGGCCGCGGCCTCCTTCACCGGCGGCAGGCCGCCCTGGTGGCGGGCGACGCCGACGAGGTCGGTCTCGGCCTTGATCAGGATCGCGCCGAGCGCGGCCAGGGTGCCCAGGAAGGCCCACAGCCAGTCGATCCGCCCGCCGCCCCACAGGTCGGCGGCGCGCAGCCCCAGCCCGACGAGGACCGCCGCGTCGGTGAGATAGGCCCCGACCCGGTCCAGGTAGACGCCGCCGAGCGAGAACTGCTGCTTCCAGCGCGCGACCTCGCCGTCGACGCAGTCCAGCAGCAGGTACAGCTGGACCGCCACCACGCCGAGCACGGCGCCCCAGATCCCCGGCACCAGCAGGGCCGGGGCGGCGAGGACGCCGAACACGGTCATCAGGTAGGTGAGCTGGTTGGGCGTGATCCTGGTGCCCACCAGGTAGCGGTCGATCCGCAGGGACACCTCGCGCATGTAGAGGCGTCCCGCCCAGTGCTCGCCGCTGCGCCGGTCCTTGACCCCCGCGGGGTGGACGACCGGTCTGAGTTCAGCTACCGATGGCCTTGACATAGTCGGCGTA
The DNA here is from genome assembly GCF_040628575.1 of Streptomyces sp. NPDC006393. Classification (NCBI taxonomy): domain Bacteria; kingdom Bacillati; phylum Actinomycetota; class Actinomycetes; order Kitasatosporales; family Streptomycetaceae; genus Streptomyces; species Streptomyces sp. NPDC006393. Next base: position 23,971 of record NZ_JBEXZD010000086.1, on the reverse strand, counting down.
GAGGTCCTTGATCTGGTCGGTCTTCAGGTCGAGGTGTTCGAGGATCGTGTAGCGGCCGGGCCGGGTCTCCGGGGCGAACTCCACCACGCGGACGAACTCGTCCACGGTGAAGCCGATCTCCTCCGGCAGCACGGGCAGCCCATGGCGGCGCAGCACATCGGCCATGAAGGCCGACTCCTCGCGGGCCCCGCGCAGGTACATCGCGAAGGCCGCGCCCAGTCCGCACTGCTCGCCGTGGCTCGCGGCGCGCTGCGGGAACAGCAGGTCGAAGGCGTGGTTGATCTCGTGGCAGGCCCCGGAGGACGGCCGTGAGTCGCCCGACACCGACATGGCGATGCCGCTGAGCACCAGCGCCTCGGCCAGCACCTGGAGGAAGCCGTTGTCGCCGATGCCGCCCGGGTGGCGCAGCACGGCCTCGCCGGCCTGCCGGGCCATGGCGGCGGCGAGGCCGTCTATCTTCTCGCCGTTGACCCGGTTGGCCAGCTCCCAGTCCGCGACCGCGGAGATGTTCGAGACGGCGTCCCCGATGCCGGAGCGCACGAAGCGCACCGGGGCCTCGCGGATGACGTCCAGATCGATGACCACCGCGATCGGGTTCGGCACGCCGTACGAGCCGCGGCCCGCGTCGTTGTCGAGGGTGGCGACCGGGGAGCACAGACCGTCGTGGGCGAGGTTCGTGGGCACGGCGACCAGCGGCAGGCCGACGCGCGCGGCGGCGAACTTGGCGCAGTCGATGATCTTTCCGCCGCCGAGGCCGACCACGGCGTCGTAGCGTCCCGACTTCATCTGGCCCGCCAGCCGGATGGCGTCGTCGAGGGTTCCGCCGCCGACCTCGTACCAGGTGGCACCGGGCAGCGACGGCGCGATCCGCTCGCGCAGCCGGGCACCCGAGCCGTTGCTGACCGCGACGGCCAGGCGCCCCGAGTGCGAGACGCGCTCGTCGGCGAGCACGCTCGCCAGGTCGTTCAGGGCACCCGCGCGGATGTCGACGGCGACCGGCGTCGGGATGAGCCGGGTCAGTACTGGCACGCGATCTCCCGGCCCTTGGCGAGGTCGTCGTGGTTGTCGATCTCGACCCACTTCACGTCGCCGATCGGGGCCACGTCGATCGTGAAGCCGCGGTCGACGAGCTCCTGGTAGCCGTCCTCGTAGTACAGCTGCGGGTCGCGCTCGAAGGTCGCCTTCAGCGCGTCGGCCAGCTCCTCGGCCGCCTCGCCCTCGATCAGGGTGACGCCGATGTACTCGCCGGTCGCCTCGGCCGGGTCCATCAGCTTGGTGATCTTCCGGACGCCCTTGGCGGGGTCGGCGACGACCTTCATCTCCTCGTCGGCGAGCTGCTTGACCGTGTCCAGGGCCAGGATGATCTTCTTGCCATCGCCGCGGGCGGCCAGCAGGGTCTTCTCGACGGAGACCGGGTGGACGGTGTCGCCGTTGGCGAGGATCACGCCGTCCTTCAGGGCGTCACGGCCGCACCACAGGGAGTAGGCGTTGTTCCACTCCTCGGCCTTGTCGTTGTCGATCAGGGTGAGCTTGACCCCGTACTTCTGCTCCAGGGCCGCCTTGCGCTCGTACACGGCCTCCTTGCGGTAGCCGACGATGACGCCGACCTCGGTCAGGCCCACCTCGGCGAAGTTGCCCAGCGTGAGGTCCAGCACCGTCAGGCTGTCCTCCGCGCCCTCGGGCCCCACCGGCACCAGCGCCTTGGGCAGGGTGTCGGTGTAGGGGCGCAGACGCCGTCCGGCGCCGGCCGCCAGCACGAGGCCGATCATGCGGGTTCTCCTTCGTCGTGTACAGCGGGCGCCCCTGCGGACACCCAGAAGCGGATGCTCTCGGTGAGCACCACCACGGCCACGAGCACGGCGAGCGCCGTGAGCGCGACCTTGAACTGAGCAGCGGTGAGCAGTGCGGCAAGCACGGTGACGAGCAGCGTCCGCCCCTCCTGCCCCCCTATGGCGCGCACCAGCGGGGCCGGTGGCGCTCCGGCGTCGCCGCGGATGCGGTACACCGTGTCGTAGTGATGGTAGGCGACGGCCGCAACCAGCCCGAAAGCCGCCGGCAGCGCTCCGTTCACGTCGGCTTCGGCGGCCAGTGCCAGTACGGTGCCGTACTCGGCGGCGCGGAAGAACGGCGGGACCAGCCAGTCCAGGGTGCCCTTGAGGGGGCGCGCGACGGCGAGGGCCGAGGTGAGGACGTACACGACGGCGCCGAGCACCGGCCAGGGGCCGCCGAACCCGGTCAGGGCGGCGGTGCCGGTGACGGCGAGGCCGCCGAGGAGGGCGAGGGCCGGCGGGAGGAAGCCGGGCAGCCGGCGGGCGGGCCTCCTGAACAGACGGCTCAGGCCCTCGGTGAGCAGTCCGCCGTCCGCGAGGTCGGCGAGCGCCCGCGCGGCGCGGTCGGTGCGGGTGGCCCTGCGGGTCAACGAGCGCAGGACGCGGCCCGCGGTCGTGTACGTCGCCGCGAAGGCGCAGCCGATGAGCAGCGCGTAGAAGGTGATGCGGGGGGTGGTGGCCGCCGTGAGAACCGCGATCATCGCCCAGCGCTCGCCGATGGGCAGGACGATCATCCGGCGCAGCCAGACCGTCCAGCCGACGCTGTCGAGTCTGTCGGAGAGGGCGGCGGTGGGGCTGGTGTTGGCGGTGGCGTCGTGGTTGGCCTCGGTGAAGGAGAAGTCGACGACGTGCCGGCAGGTCTGCAGGACCATGGCGCCGAGCGCGAGGGCCCACACGTCGTCGCCGCCACGGGCGGCGCCGAGGGCGAGTCCGGCGTAGTAGGCGTACTCCTTGGCCCGGTCGAAGGTGGCGTCCAGCCAGGCGCCGAGCGTGGAGTACCGCAGCGAGTAGCGGGCGAGCTGTCCGTCGGTGCAGTCCAGGACGAACGAGGCGATCAGGAGCACTCCGGCGGCGACGAACCCGCCGCGGGTGCCGGTGGCGGCGCAGCCGGCCGCTATGAGCGCGGTGATCAGGGACGCGGTGGTGACCTGGTTGGGGGTCAGGCCGCGGCGTGCGCACCAGCGGGCGATGTAGCGGGAGTACGGGCTGATGAAGAAGGTGGTGAAGAAGCCGTCGCGGGCCTTCACGGCCGACTTCAGTCGGACCGCCTCCTCGTCCACGGCGGAGACGGCCTGCCGTGCCTCGTTGCGGGCCTGCGGGTCGGCGGGGACGACGGCGACGAGGCTGCCGAGCTCGGGACGGTGCACGCCGGCGCCGTCGGCCTCCAGGGCCGCGGTGATGCGGTCGGCGAGGCTGTCGACCGCGACCGCGGTGCCGCCGCCGGCGGAGTTCTCCCGGGCCATCGCGCGGGTCAGCGCCTGCCGGCCGGCCGGCTGCGCGGTCACGGCGCCGGGGACGGCGGCGAGCGGGTAGCGCGGATCGGTCAGCCCGAGGCGCAGGGCGTGCAGATGGCCGACGAACCCGGCGTCGACGACGGCGACCCGCTGATCGCCTGGCACCTGCGCGAGCAGGGTCTCCGCGGCGGAGACGTCGACGGCGATCCGCACGTCGAAGCCGAGTGACAGCAGATCGCCCTCGATCGACGATCCGGGCACCGGCCGGCCGGTGAGGATGGCGGTCGACAACCGAACTCACTCCCTGGTACCGACGCGTCCGCGCCGGTCATGTTCACGATGGAAGGCGCCGTTCGCCCGTGGCACCCCGGCGGCATGTCGGCAGAGGCTATCGGATGCTCGGAATCCCGCGTTCACCGGCCGTTCACGGGCCGATCGACGGGGCATGCCGCAGGCCCTGGCCGCGATCATCATCGTCGATCGGACGGCCGGGCCACAAACTCCGCACCAGATCGGGCATTCCCCCCACACCACACATGCCCTCCGCCTGGTTCCTGGGCGCCGGAGCGGATCGGAAGGGGCGGAAGGGACATCGGAAGGGAAGCGGGAACAGGTCTGCCCGGCGTGGCAGGGGTGGCGGCCGCACCGCGGCGGCCGACCGTCGCACCTCCTGACCTGCGCTTCGTTTGCGCAGGTCAGGGCACATGACAACGGTGTTCAGTGCCGCGTTGCCCAATACCCCCCACCCGTAGTTCACTGTGATCCCGGGCGGAACACAGGAGGGCGGTCAGTCTGATGGGGGCCGGTCACGACCACGGGCACACGCACGGCGCCGGCGGTACGGCCGCGGCGTCACACCGCGGCACACTGCGCGTCGCGCTGGCGATCACGCTCGCCGTGATGGTGGTGGAGATCGTCGGCGGTGTGCTCGCGGACTCGCTCGCGCTGGTCGCGGACGCCGCCCACATGGCGACGGACGCCCTGGGGCTCGGCATGGCGCTGCTGGCGATCCACTTCGCGAACCGGCCGCCGAGCCGGAACCGCACCTTCGGCTACGCGCGGGCCGAGATCCTCGCCGCGCTCGCCAACTGCCTGTTGCTGCTCGGTGTCGGCGGCTACGTCCTGTACGAGGCCGTCCAGCGGTTCCTCTCCCCGGCGGCCACCCACGGCGGGCTGATGATCGTGTTCGGTCTGATCGGCCTGGTGGCGAACTCGGTCTCCCTGACGCTCCTGATGCGCGGCCAGAAGGAGAGCCTGAACGTGCGCGGCGCGTTCCTGGAGGTCGCCGCGGACGCGCTGGGCTCGCTGGCGGTCATGATCTCCGCGGCCGTGATCCTCCTCACCGGCTGGCAGGCCGCCGACCCGATCGCCTCCCTCGCCATCGGCCTGCTGATCGTGCCGCGCACCGTCAAGCTGCTGCGCGAGACCCTCGACGTGCTGCTGGAGGCGGCCCCGAAGAACGTCGACATGTCCGAGGTACGGGCGCACATCCTGGCCCTGGACGGCGTCGAGGACGTGCACGACCTGCACGCCTGGACGATCACCTCCGGCCTTCCGGTGCTGTCGGCGCACGTGGTCGTCAGCTCCGAGGCGCTCAGCGCCATCGGCCACGAGAAGCTGCTGCACGAGTTGCAGGGCTGCCTCGGCCACCACTTCGACGTGGAGCACTGCACCTTCCAGCTGGAGCCGGGCGGGCACGCGGAGCACGAGGCCCGCCTGTGCCACTGAAGCCGCGCTCCGGCCGGACCGAAGACGCCCGGACGGTTCCGGGCGGGTCCGGCCGGGCACGATCACTTACCGGGTGCCGCTTCCGGCGTCCGAGCGGTGACGGCCGCCGTCCACGGCTGCGCGTGGGACATGCGGGTGTGCCGGGAAGTGCCGGGAGTGCCGGATTCGTGCGGCAGACTTGGGGCTCGAGGACCGATGCGAAGGATGGGTATGCCGATCACACCTGCCACCGCGACGCACAGCTCGTCGAACGGGACCGCGGACGCGATCTTGCTGGAACTCGTCGACGAGGACGGCGTGACGATCGGCACCGCGGAGAAGCTCGCCGCCCATCAGCCGCCGGGGCGGCTGCACCGCGCCTTCTCCGTGTTCCTCTTCGACGAGCACGGCCGGCTGCTGCTCCAGCAGCGGGCGCTCGGCAAGTACCACTCCCCGGGTGTCTGGTCCAACACCTGCTGCGGCCATCCGTACCCGGGCGAGGCGCCCTTCGCGGCGGCGGCCCGGCGGACGTACGAGGAGCTCGGGGTCTCCCCCTCGCTGCTGGCCGAGGCGGGCACCGTCCGCTACAACCACCCGGACCCGGTGTCGGGTCTGGTGGAGCAGGAGTACAACCACCTCTTCGTCGGTCTGGTGCAGGCCGCGCTGCGGCCGGACCCGGAGGAGGTCGGCGAGACGGCGTTCGTGACGCCCGCGGAGCTCATGGAGCGGCACGCAACGGAGACGTTCTCGTCCTGGTTCATGACGGTGCTGGACGCCGCGCGTCCCGCGATCAGGGAGCTGACGGGCCCGGCGGGCTGGTGAGCGCGCGGGGCGGAACACTCACCGGACCGGGGGACGCGGTCACCGAACCGAGGGGCGCGGTCACCCGGCCGGGTGGCGCGGTCACAGCACGGGTTTGAGCGGCAGGGCGGCCCAGATCACCTTGCCGCCGCTCGCCGTGTGCTCCACGTCGCAGACCCCGCCCGCCTCCCGGGCGATCTCCCGGACCAGCAGGAGCCCGCGCCCGCCGGTGCGCCCGTGGTCGGTCTCCAGCGCGGTCGGCCGGTAGGGGTGGTTGTCCTCCACGGACACCCGCAGCCACTCGGCGCCGACGGCGACCTCCACCGCCAGCATCGGGGACAGCACGGCCGCGTGCCGCACGGCGTTCGTGACCAGTTCGGACACGATCAGCAGCAGCCCGTGGACCAGGTCGTCCGAGGCCGGTACCCCCTGGCGGCACAGCAGGTCCCGCACGGCGTGCCGGGCCTGCGGAACCGAGGCGTCGACGGCGGGCGCGGTGAACCGCCAGACCCCCTCGTACGGCGGCGGATCCGGCGGCCGGGCGTCCAGGTAGGCCTCCGCGCCGCCCGCTGGGCGCGACCCGTCGCCGCGCCCGTGGTTGTCCATCGCCCAGTCGCCGCCCTCGCGCTCGATTGTCACCACACGTCGAGTGTTGGTAACGCGGCGCCCGACCCCAAGGACTGAACGCAAGTCAGCTGGTTTCCATCGCTTTCCGACCGTTTGCGCATGACCTGGTCGTGGCGGCGACCGTTCCTGCCCGGTCCGCGCCGCCTTCGGGAACTCTTCGGGTTGTACGTGCCGTCATCACCCCCGGTCCGGGCCCAGCACCCCGGTGAGCAAGCGCTTGGACCGGCGGATAGCATCCGGCCCATGGAGCCCCAGTTGTCCCACCGGGTCGCCGGCTCGGTCGCCACCGTCGTCGTCCGCCATCCGGCCAAGCGCAACGCCATGACGGCCGCGATGTGGCGGGCGCTGCCGCCGCTGCTGGACGGGCTGGCCCGTGACCCTGCGGTGCGGGCGCTGGTGCTGACCGGGGAGGGCGCGACCTTCTGCGCGGGTGCCGACATCTCCACGCTCCAGGGCTCGCCGCAGGAGGCGCAGGGGCTGTCGGTGGCGGCCGAGGAGGCGCTCGCCGCGTTCCCCAAGCCGACGCTCGCCGCCGTGCGCGGTCACTGCGTCGGCGGCGGCGCCCAGCTCGCGGCGGCCTGTGACCTGCGGCTGGCCGAGGAGGGGGCACTGTTCGGGGTGACCCCCGCGAAGCTCGGCATCGTCTATCCGGCGTCCTCCACCCGGCGGCTGGTGTCGCTGGTGGGGCCGGCCACCGCGAAGTACCTGCTCTTCTCCGGCGAGCTGATCGGCACGGAGCGGGCGCTGCGCACCGGACTCGTCGACGAGGTGCTGCCCGAGGGCGACCTGGACAAGCGCGTCGCGGAGCTGACCGCGATCCTGGTGTCCCGTTCCCAGCTGACCCAGGCCGCGGCCAAGGAGTTCGCGAACGGCCGGACCGACCGGGACGCGCACTGGGCCGAACAGGCGGCCGGCGGCAGCGACACCGCCGAAGGGGTCGCCGCGTTCCTGGAACGCAGGCAGCCGCGCTTCACCTGGAGTGCGCCTACGACAGGATGAAGCGGCTCCTGGCGCGCCACTCCTCGACCAGGCGGGCCGGCGCCTTGTGCGGGGAGCCCGCGTCGTAGGGCGGCTGCGGGTCGTACTCGGTCAGCAGCTGGACCGACATGGCGTAGTCGTCGCCCGCCAGGGTGCCCAGCAGGGTCAGACCCATGTCGATGCCGGAGGACACGCCGGCCGCGGTGACGTACTTGCCGTCCACGACCACCCGCTCGCCCGTCGGTTCGGCCCCGAAGCGCGGGAGCTGGTCCAGGGCCAGCCAGTGGGAGGTGGCGCGGCGGCCGTTCAGGAGCCCGGCGGCGGCCAGCAGCAGGGAACCCGTGCACACGGACGTGGTCCAGGTACTGGTGGCGTCCGCGGCGCGCAGCCAGTCCAGCAGGGCCTGGTTCTCCATCTGCGGGCTCTGGCCGGGACCGCCGGGCACGACCACGATGTCGGGGGACGGCACGTCGGCCAGGGTCCGGTCGGCGGTGATCGCGAGCTGCCCGGTGTCGGTACGGACCGGTCCGGTCCGCTCGGCGACGAAGACGGTGTCCGCGCCGGGGAGGCGGCCCAGGGTCTCGTAGGGGCCGACGGCGTCGAGGGCGGTGAAGCGGTCGTAGAGGACGATGGCGATCTGCACGGGTCTTCCCTTCGGTCGGTGGTGCCGTGGCGGTTTGATCAGGCGGGTGGATCAGGTGACGGGCGCGGGGCGGAAGCGGCGCCGGTACTCCGCGGGTGAGGTGCCGAGGGCGCGCAGGAAGGCGCGCCGCATCGCCTCGGGTGTGCCGTAGCCGCTGGCGCGGGAGATCTCCTCGATGCCGCCTGCGGTGTCCTCCAGCAGGCGGCGGGCGTGCTCGAGGCGGACCCGGTCGACGTACCGGCCCGGTGTCATGCCCGTCTCGGCCTGGAAGGCGCGGGCGAAGTGGCGCGGCGAGAGGGCGGCGCGGGCGGCCAGGGACTCGACGCTCAGGTCGCCGGCCGGGTGCTCGGTGATCCAGTGCTGGACGTCCCGCAGGGGTGCGCGCCGAGCCGTCTGCGCGGCGAGCTGGGCGCTGAACTGCGCCTGGTTGCCGGGCCTGCGCAGGAACACCACCAGGTGGCGGGCGACGGTGAGCGCGGCGTCCCGGCCCAGGTCCTCCTCGACGAGCGCGAGCGCCAGGTCGATGCCCGCGGTGACGCCGGCCGAGGTGGCCACATCGCCGTCGCGCACGAAGATCGGGTCGGGGTCGACCTCGACGGCGGGGTGCTGCCGGGCGAGGGTCTCGCAGTACGCCCAGTGCGTGGTGACCCTGCGGCCGTCCAGCAGGCCGGCGCGGGCGAGGAGGATCGCCCCGGTGCACACCGAGACGAGCCGCCGCGCGCGGGGGCCGGCCGCGCGCAGCCACTCCACCAGCCGCGGATCGGGCCGGCGGGTGCCCTCGCCGCCGGGCACGAGCAGGGTGTGCGGATCGGGCGCCTGGTCCAGGGACCCGTCGGGTACGACGGTCAGGCCGCTGGAGGTGCGGACGGGGCCGCCGTCGAGGGACGCCGTACGGACGCGGTACGTGCCCGGGCTGTGCCGCTCGGCACCGGAGAAGACCTCCACGGGTCCGGTGACGTCCAGGCTCTGCACGCCGTCGAAGAGGACGACGAGGAGGGTTCGCTGCGCCATGGCTCCGATTCTTCGCGGCCCCGCCGACGGCGGCAACGACGGATTTCCCACCTTTCCTGCCATGCGCACACCGATGCGCGGGCATGCCGGGCGGTCACAGCGGTACTCGTCCTCCTCCGGTCACCGGACCGGAGGAAGGAAGGGAGATGCCCGTGTTCCGTACCATCGCAGACGTGCTGCGGCAGATCGGCGGGGCGATCGCCACGGTGGTGACCCTGCCGTTCCGCGCCCTGGCCCGGCTCTTCGGCGGAGCCGCCGGCACGACACGCCGCAGCGGGGCCTGACCGGCCCGCGAGCGACGCCCGGCGGCGCGCGGGGCGGGCCCCGGCGGGATTCCGCCCCGCCGGGCCGCGCCCTGTCCGCCCGGCTGTCGGTGCCTCCTGTCACAATTGCGGCGCAAGTCGAAGCGGAGAAGGCGGTACGGGAACGTGACGACACCCGGGTCCCTCGGAGCAGGGTCCATCGAAGGCAGGATCGCCGAGGAGCTCGGCGTACGGGAGCGGCAGGTCAAGGCCGCCGTGGAGCTGCTCGACGGCGGTTCGACGGTGCCCTTCATCGCCCGCTACCGCAAGGAAGCGACCGAGATGCTCGACGACGCGCAGCTGCGCACGCTCGAGGAGCGGCTGCGCTATCTGCGGGAGCTCGAGGACCGCCGGGCGGCGATCCTGGAGTCGGTGCGCGAGCAGGGCAAGCTCACCGACGAGCTGGAGGCGCGGATCCGGGGCGCCGAGACCAAGGCGCGGCTGGAGGACATCTACCTGCCGTACAAGCCCAAGCGGCGGACCAAGGCGCAGATCGCCCGCGAGGCGGGCCTGGAGCCGCTGGCGGAGGGCCTGCTCGGCGACCCGAGCGTGGAGCCGCTCGCGGCCGCGGCCACCTTCGTGGACGCGGACAAGGGAGTGGCCGATCCGCAGGCCGCGCTGGAGGGGGCCCGGGCGATCCTCACCGAGCGGTTCTCCGAGGACGCGGACCTGATCGGCGAGCTGCGCGAGCGCATGTGGGTGCGCGGACGGCTGGCCGCCAAGGTGCGGGAGGGCAAGGAGGAGGCGGGCGCGAAGTTCGCCGACTACTTCGACTTCGCCGAGCCGTTCACCGAGCTGCCCTCGCACCGGATCCTCGCGATGCTGCGCGGCGAGAAGGAGGAGGTCCTCGACCTCGTCCTGGAGCCGGAGGAGGCCACCGACGGCCCGTCCTCGTACGAGGGCATCGTGGCGCACCGGTTCGGGATCGCCGACCGTGGCCGGCCCGCCGACAAGTGGCTCACGGACACGGTCCGCTGGGCCTGGCGCACCCGGATCCTGGTCCACCTCGGCATCGACCTGCGCCTGCGACTGCGGACGGCCGCCGAGGACGAGGCGGTGAACGTGTTCGCGGCCAATCTGCGCGACCTGCTGCTGGCCGCCCCGGCCGGCACCCGCGCGACGCTGGGCCTGGACCCCGGTTTCCGTACAGGTGTGAAGGTCGCCGTGGTGGACGCGACCGGCAAGGTCGTCGCCACGGACGTGATCCACCCGCACGTCCCGGCCAACCGGTGGGACGAGGCGATCGCCAAGCTGGCCCGACTCGCCAAGGAGCACGCGGTCGATCTGGTCGCGATCGGCAACGGCACGGCGTCCCGGGAGACGGACAAGCTCGCCGGTGAGCTGATCAGCAGGCACCCGGAGCTGAAGCTCACCAAGGTCATGGTGTCGGAGGCGGGCGCGTCCGTGTACTCGGCTTCGCAGTACGCCTCGCGGGAGCTGCCGGACATGGACGTGTCGCTGCGCGGCGCGGTCTCCATCGCGCGCCGCCTCCAGGATCCGCTGGCCGAACTGGTCAAGATCGATCCGAAGTCGATCGGCGTCGGCCAGTACCAGCACGACCTGTCCGAGGTGAAGCTGTCCCGCTCGCTGGACGCGGTGGTCGAGGACTGTGTGAACGGTGTGGGCGTGGACGTCAACACCGCGTCCGTGCCGCTGCTCGCGCGTGTCTCCGGCATCACCTCCGGGCTCGCCGAGAACATCGTGGCGCACCGGGACACCAACGGACCGTTCCGGTCCCGCGCGGAGCTGAAGAAGGTGCCGCGGCTCGGCCCGAAGGCCTACGAGCAGTGCGCGGGCTTCCTGCGCATCCGCGGCGGCGACGATCCGCTGGACGCCTCCAGCGTGCACCCGGAGGCGTATCCGGTGGTCCGCCGGATGGTGAAGACCTCCGGACAGGAGGTGGCCGCGCTGATCGGCAACACCGGGGTGCTGCGCTCGCTGAAGCCGGCCGACTTCGTCGACGACACGTTCGGCCTGCCGACGGTCACCGACATCCTGCGCGAGCTGGAGAAGCCGGGCCGCGACCCGCGGCCCGCGTTCAGGACGGCCACCTTCAAGGAGGGCGTGGAGAAGATCTCCGACCTGTCCTCCGGGATGGTCCTGGAGGGCGTGGTCACGAACGTGGCGGCCTTCGGGGCGTTCGTGGACGTCGGTGTCCACCAGGACGGTCTGGTGCACGTCTCGGCGATGTCGAAGACGTTCGTCAAGGACCCGCGGGACGTGGTCAAGCCGGGCGACATCGTCAAGGTGAAGGTGCTGGACGTCGACATCCCGCGCAAGCGGATCTCGCTGACGCTGCGTCTGGACGACGAGGCGGCGCCGCAGGAGCGGCAGGGCGGCGGCGAGCGCCGGCAGCGCGGCGGGCGCCCGCCGCAGCAGCGTCAGGGCCGCGGCGGCGGTGGCGGTGGCGGTGGCGGTGGTGGCGGTTCGCGCCAGGCGCCGCCGCCCGCCAACAGCGCGATGGCCGACGCCTTGCGCCGCGCGGGCCTGCTCGACTCGAAGAACGGCCGCCGCTGACGGCGGCCGAGAAGGGCCGGGAACCGCCACCGCCGGAGCCCGGTCCCTGAAACCGGCGCCGCCGGAGCCCGCCGCCTGAGCGAGCGGGTCCCAGCAGTAGGCGGCACCGGGCCGAACGCGCGGCCCGGTGCCGCCGCTGACGGCGGCCGAGAAGGGCCAGGAACCGGCACCGCCAGAGCCCGGTCCCTGAAACCGGCACCGCCGAGGCCCGCCGCGTGAGCGAGCGGGTCCCGGCGGCAGGCGGTACCGGGAGCCGTGCGCGCGGTCCGGACGGTACCGGCAGCTACGGCGGTCGATGCGGGCCGCAGGCCAGGCGGGCCGGGCCCGACGGTTCAGGCGCCGGGCTGGTGGAGGCCTTACGGGAGCGAGGCCGTCGCGACCGGCCCGCTCCCATCCCCCGTCCCGTCAGGCGCGTCCCGGCGGGGGGCGTCCCGCCGGGATCCGACCGGACGCCGGCGGTGGGAGACGCGCGCGTCGCGAGGCGCACGGCCGCCGCGGGCGCGTGCCCGCGGGGCGTTATCGAGGGTGCGGGCCCGGTGGTAGGGCCGAGTGGGGTCGCGGGGCCGCGTGGGCGGACGAGGGGCCCAACTGGAAGGCGCCCGACGGCTGCCCCGTACGCATCACCTCGTCGAGTTCCCGGCGTATGCTCGTGGCCGCGTCACGGACTCGTGCGGGCACGTCGCCGCGCTCGGCAACGAGTTGGTGGTAGATGGGGGCGTCTTGGAACATGGGCAACCAGGCCTTTCGGTCGGGAGTCTCGCTGCGCGAGGCAACGGTTGCCGAGTGTAAAGCCCCGCGTCCGACCGACTGATGGCACCCGGTGCCTCGAGCGGCTAACGTTCGGTCACCTTGCCGTCGGCGACCTCCAGATGACGGGTCGTCCGCACCGCCTGGAGCATGCGGCGGTCGTGGGTGACCAGCAGCAGTGTGCCCTCGTAGGAGTCCAGGGCCGACTCCAGCTGTTCGATGGCCGGCAGGTCGAGGTGGTTGGTGGGCTCGTCCAGGACCAGCAGGTTGACGCCCCTGCCCTGGAGGAGGGCGAGCGCGGCCCGGGTGCGCTCCCCCGGCGAGAGGGTCGCGGCGGGACGCAGCACATGATCGGACTTCAGGCCGAACTTGGCGAGCAGCGTGCGCACGTCCACCGGTTCGGCGTCCGGGACCGCCGCGCGGAAGGCGTCCAGCAGCGTCTCGGGGCCGAGGAAGAGGCGGCGGGCCTGGTCGACCTCACCGACCAGGACACCGGAGCCCAGGGCCGCGTGCCCCGCGTCCGGCGGGATCCGCCCCAGCAGGGCGGCCAGCAGCGTCGACTTCCCGGCGCCGTTCGCGCCGGTGACCGCCACCCGGTCCGCCCAGTCGATCTGGAGGGACACCGGGCCGAGGACGAAACCGCCGCGCCGTACCTCGGCGTCGCGCAGCGTGGCGACGACCGCGCCGGAGCGCGGGGCCGCCGCGATCTCCATGCGCAGCTCCCACTCCTTGCGGGGCTCCTCGACGACCTCCAGGCGTTCGATCATGCGCTGCGTCTGGCGGGCCTTGGCGGCCTGCTTCTCGCTGGCCTCGCTGCGGAACTTGCGGCCGATCTTGTCGTTGTCGTTGCCCGCCTTGCGCCGGGCGTTCTTCACGCCCTTGTCCATCCAGGCGCGCTGCATCTGCGCCCGGTCCTGGAGGGCCGTCTTCTTGTCGGCGTACTCCTCGTAGTCGTCGCGGGCGTGCCGGCGGGCCACCTCCCGCTCCTCCAGGTAGGCCGCGTAGCCGCCGCCGTAGAGGTTGATCTGCCGCTGTGCGAGGTCGAGTTCGAGGACCTTGGTGACGGTGCGGGTGAGGAACTCGCGGTCGTGGCTGACGACGACCGTGCCCGCGCGCAGCCCGCTCACGAAGCGTTCCAGCCGCTCCAGGCCGTCCAGGTCGAGGTCGTTGGTCGGCTCGTCGAGCAGGAAGACGTCGTAGCGGGAGAGCAGCAGGGACGCGAGACCCGCACGGGCCGCCTGGCCACCGGAGAGGGACGTCATGGGCTGGTCGAGGTCGACGGCCAGGCCGAGGGAGTCGGCGACCTCCTCGGCGCGCTCGTCGAGGTCGGCACCGCCGAGGCCGAGCCAGCGCTCCAGACTGCTCGCGTACCGGTCGTCCGCGCCGGGGACCTCGTCGACGAGCGCCTGGGTGGCCTCGTCCATCGCCCGCTGGGCCTCGGCCACTCCGGTGCGTCGGGCCAGGAAGCGGCGCACGGTCTCGCCCGGGCGGCGGTCCGGCTCCTGCGGCAGGTGGCCGACGGTCGCCGCCGGCGGGGAGAGCGTGAGCTCGCCCTGCTCGGGCGCATCCAGCCCGGCGAGCATCCTGAGCAGCGTGGACTTGCCCGCGCCGTTGGCACCGACCAGCCCGATCACGTCGCCGGGCGCGACGACGAGGTCGAGCCCGGAGAACAGGGTGCGATCACCGTGTCCGGCGGCGAGGTTCTTGGCGACGAGGGTGGCAGTCATCAGGTCGCCGATCCTAACGGGAGTGGCTGACGGGAGTGGCCGACGGGAGTGGCTGACGGGAGGTGGTGCCGGTGCGGGGCCGGTGTGCGGGCGGCATGGCGTGTTCCGCTACGGTCCCGGCATGGTTGGTGAACCGGGTGAACCGGGTGGACCGGGTGACGAGGTCGTGGTGGTCGGTGGCGGGGTCATCGGGCTGACCACCGCGGTCGTGCTGGCCGAGGGCGGCCGGCGGGTGCGGGTGTGGACGAGGGAGCCGGCCGAGCGGACGACCTCGGCCGTGGCGGGCGGACTGTGGTGGCCCTACCGGATCGAGCCGGACGCGCTCGTCGGGGAATGGGCGCTCGACTCGCTGGCGGTGTACGGGGACCTGGCCGCGCGTCCGGACGAGACGGGCGTGCGGATGGTCGAGGGGGTGCACGGCGAGACCCGGCTGGACTCACTCGGGGCATGGGCGGCGCGGGTGCCCGGGCTGCGGGTGGCGCATGCCGGGGAGTACCCGGGCACGGCGCTGTGGGCCCGGCTGCCGCTGATCGACATGTCGACTCATCTGCCGTGGCTGCGGGAGCGGCTGCTGGCGGCGGGCGGGGTGGTCGAGGAGCAAACGGTGACGGATCTGGCCGCGGTCGACGCCCCGGTGGTGGTGAACTGCACGGGCCTGGGCGCCCGCGATCTCGTGCCCGATCCCGGGGTGCGCCCGGTGCGCGGGCAGCTCGTGGTCGTGGAGAACCCGGGGATCACGACGTGGCTCACCTCCGTCGACCGGTCGTCGCAATCCTCGACGTACTTCATTCCGCAGCCGGGGGGACTGCTGCTCGGCGGTACGGCCGAGGAGGACGCCTGGTCGCTGACGCCCGACCCGGTGGTGGCCGAGCGGATCGTGGCGCGGTGCGCGGCGCTGCGGCCCGAGATCGCCGGGGCGCGGGTGCTGGAGCACCGGGTGGGGCTGCGTCCGGCGCGGCACGCGGTGCGGCTGGAGCGTGCGGAGCTGCCGGACGGCCGGGTGCTGGTGCACAACTACGGGCACGGCGGGGCCGGGGTCACCGTGGCATGGGGATGCGCGCGTGAGGCGGCCGCGCTGGCCCGGCCGGCGGCCTGAACGCGCGACGGCCCGGCCGGAGACCGGCCACGGTCATGCGAAGACCGGCGGGACCGATGCCGGATCTGGGCGGCACTCATGACGGCCGAATGGCGATCGTGTGACAGCGGTGGCCATGGACATGCCTGCGGTCACAGGGACTCAATAGGCTCCGAACAGCCTTCGTCCACCTATGACTTGGAGCTGACGTGCACCGCAGAATCCTCGTGCCGGGCGCACTGGCGGCGGCCTGCCTGTTGTCGGCGATCCCGGCATCGGCCGCGAGCTACTCCCCCGGCGCGCCGGGCATCGGCGACCCCTACTACCCGTACTACGGCAACGGCGGCTACGACGTTTCGCACTACGACCTGAGGCTCACCTACCAGCCCCAGACGGACGAGCTGGCGGGCACGGCGACCGTCTCGGCGCGGACCACGCAGGACCTGTCCAGCTTCGACCTGGACTTCCTGCTGGACGTGAGCGAGGTCCGGGTCAACGGCGCGCAGGCCGCCTTCACCACCTCCGGGCAGCACGAGCTGGTGGTCACGCCGAAGCACCCGCTGGCCAAGGGCACGCCGATCACGGTCGTGGTCCGCTACAGCGGGGTGCCGTCCACGAAGAGCGCGTACGGCTTCACGACCTGGCACCGCACCCCGGACGGCGCGGTCGCGGCGGACGAGCCCGAGGCCGCCTGGTGGTGGTTCCCGAGCAATGACCACCCCAGTGACAAGGCCACCTACGACGTGTCGGTGGCGGTCCCGGACGGCACGCAGGCGATCTCCAACGGCACGTTGCAGTCGACCAGCTCGCAGCGGGGCTGGACCCGCTACAACTGGCGCCAGAACAAGCCGCAGGCGACGTATCTGGCCACGCTCGCGCTCGGGAGGTTCGACATCACCACCGGCACCTCCGAGGGCGGCGTGCCGGTGATCAACGCCTACAGCAGGGACCTCGGCGACAACGACGGGGCGGCGCGGGCGAGCGTGGAGCGCACCGGGGAGATCGTCGACTGGCTGAGCGGCTATTTCGGGCCGTATCCGTTCAGCTCGGCGGGCGGCTATGTGCCGAACACGACGACCGGGTACGCGCTGGAGACGCAGACCCGCGTCTACTACAGCCCGAAGCAGTTCGCGAACGGATCCAACACCTCCGTGGTGGTGCACGAGCTGGCCCACCAGTGGTACGGCGACAGCGTGTCGCTCAAGGGCTGGAAGGACATCTGGATCAACGAGGGCTTCGCACGCTACGCGCAGTGGCTGTGGTCGGAGCACGAGGGCGAGGGCACGACGCAGGAGCTGGCGGACTACGTCTACGCCTCGCATCCGGCCGACGACGCCTTCTGGACGGTGAAGCCGGGTGATCCGGGTCCGGACGACCAGTTCGACGCGGCGGTCTACGACCGGGGCGCCCTCGCCATCCAGGCGTTGCGCGACGAGATCGGCGACGAGGCGTTCTTCGCCGTCCTGAAGGGCTGGCCGCAGCAGCACGCCTACGGCAACGCCTCCGTGGCCGACTTCCAGCGGTACGCGGAACAGGTCTCGGGCAAGCCCCTGGCCACGCTCTTCGACACCTGGCTCTTCCAGCCGCAGAAGCCGGCCGCCCCGGCGGCCCGCGCCGCGTCCCTCACCGCGACACCCGCGGCCGAGCGGCAGCCGAAGTCATGGCAGAAGATCGAGGCGACGAACGACGTGCACGGCAGGTGAGTGAGGGCCGGACCGCTCCCCGGTTCACACCGCCCGGAGCGGTCCGGTCCACTGGTGGGCCCCGGGCGGTCCGGCTCACGCCTCGGGCGGTCCGGTTCAGCCGTCGTGGTCGTACACCGTGACCGCGATCCCCCGCCGCACCAGCCGCTGCGCGACCAGCGGCTCGACCCGCTCCCAGCTGCCCCCGGCGAGCCCGCAGCCTATGCGCGGCATGTGTACGGAGGCCTCGAGCTCGACGGCCCGGTCCGCGAGCCGGTCCAGCGCCCTGTCGATCGCGTCGTACCGCACGGGCACGCCCTTGCTGCCTCTGCGTATCCCGCGCTGGCCGATCATGTTGGCCACCCAGACATACCGGTCGACGGGGACGACCTGGACGGAACCCAGGCCGAAGTCGTTGCTCGCGCGGTCGCGGTGCCAGGCCCGGTAGGCCGCCTCCGGCTCGGGCCAGCGCCGGGAGAGGGCCAGGACGAAGCCCTTGCCCCAGCCCCCGATGTCGTTGCAGACATGGGCGATCACCTTGACGCCCTTGACCGACGGCGCGGTGGCGTCACCTCGGATGTATGTGATCTCCGACATGACGCCACCGTACGGGCCGCCACTGACAGTGGCGGTGTGCCGCTACTTCGTGAGCCGGGACAGTTCCTGGTCCGTCTGCTGGTTGACCCGGCGGCGGACGCCGAACCAGCCGGCGACCAGCAGGAGGCCGATCACGGGGATGAGGAGGAGGGTCTTGCGGCCCACCTCGGGGTCGTTCCACATCAGGCCCAGGCAGGCCAGGAGGAAGGCGATCGTGGCGATCTCGGTGACCGGGCTGCCCGGGAGGCGGAAGTGCGGCCGGGTGGCCAGGCCCGCCTTGGCACGGCGGACGAAGATCAGGTGGCAGATCATGATGATCACCCAGGTGCTGACGATGCCGAGGGAGGCGACGTTCAGCACGATCTCGAAGGCCTGGCTGGGCATGAGGTAGTTCAGGCCGACGCCGAGCACGCAGATCGCGCAGGTCAGCAGGATGCCGCCGTAGGGGACCTGGTTGCGGCTCATCACCCGGGTGAACTTCGGCGCGGAACCCGCCACGGCCATGGAGCGCAGGATGCGGCCGGTGGAGTACAGGCCGGAGTTCAGCGACGACATGGCGGCGGTGAGGACCACGAGGTTCATCACGTCGCCCGCGCCCGAGACGCCGATCTTCGACAGCACCGTCACGAAGGGGCTCTCGTCGGCCGAGTACACCGAGCCGGGCAGCAGCAGGGCGAGCAGCACGACCGAGCCGACGTAGAACAGGCCCACGCGCCACATGATCGAGTTCACCGCGCGCGGGACGACCTTCTCCGGCTCGGCGGTCTCGCCCGCGGCGACACCGACCAGCTCCAGCGCGGCGTACGCGAAGATCACGCCCTGCATGACGATGACGACCGGCATCACGCCGTGCGGCAGGATCCCGCCGTGGTCGGTGATCACGCTCAGGCCGGGGGTCTGGCCGTCCACCGGGTGCTGCGTGGCCAGCAGGAAGATGCCGACCAGCATGAAGGCGACCAGGGTGGCCACCTTGACGATCGCGAACCAGAACTCCATCTCGCCGAAGATCTTCACCGAGATCAGGTTCACGGCGAGGACGACGGCGAGCGCGATCAGCGCCAGCACCCACTGCGGGACGGGTGTGAACAGGCTCCAGTAGTGCGTGTACAGCGCGATCGCGGTGATGTCGGCGATACCGGTCGTCGACCAGTTCAGGAAGTACATCCAGCCGGCGACGTAGGCGCCCTTCTCGCCGAGGAACTCGCGCGCGTACGACACGAAGGACCCGGAGGAGGGCCGGTACAGGACCAGCTCGCCCAGGGCCCGGACGACGAAGAACGCGAAGACACCGCACACGAGGTAGGCCAGCGCGAGCGCAGGTCCCGCGTTGTGGAGGCGGCCGCCGGCGCCCAGGAAGAGTCCGGTGCCGATCGCCCCGCCGATGGCGATCATGTTGACGTGGCGGTGCTTGAGGTCCTTGCTGTATCCGGCGTCGCCCGCGTCGGCGGGCATCGTGGTCGCCTGGGGGTGGTCGGCGACCCGGGCCGTGTGCACGGCGTCCTTGCTCAAGGGTGGTTCCACTCTCTGGTGCGCCGGGCGGGGTGCGCCCGGTCGTCCGTACAAGTCGCGGCCCGCACCACCCGTGACGCGGTACAGACCAGATTGGCAGCTTCCCAGGGAGATCGGCCGCCATGCGATGGCGTACGTCACAGAGCGGGACTTCTCACACGACCCACGCAGATCGGTCACCGTCGTGCGCGGATCGGTCATCGTCTTTCACACCGTTGGTGCGACAGCGATACTGCTGCACATGACGACGACGGACACCGACGAGCCGGCCCTCACGATCGACGAGCTGGCCGCGCGGGCCGGCGTCACGGTGCGCACGGTCCGCTTCTACAGCAGCCGCGGCCTGCTGCCGCCACCTGTGCTCGGTCCGCGGCGGGTGGGCCGCTACGGCGGGGACCACCTGGCGCGTCTGGCGCTGATCGAGGAGATGCAGCACCAGGGCATGACACTCGCCGCCATCGAGCGTCATCTGCGGCAGCTGCCGCCGGACCTCAGCCCGCACGACCTGGCCGTGCACCGCGCGGTCGTCGCCTCCTGGGCGCCGGAGAGCGTGGAGACGGTGTCCCGCCGCGAGCTCGGACGCCGGGCCGGACGGCCGCTGTCCGACGAGGACATGGAGCGGCTCGCGGCGATGAACGTGGTCGTACGGGAGCGGAAGGACGCGTTCCGCGTCGACGCGGGGCTGTTCCGGCTCGGGGTGGAGCTGCTGGACGTCCCGCTGTCCCAGGAGACGATCCTCGCCGCGCGCACGGCGCTGACCGACCACGCGCGCGCCGCCGCCCGCGAGCTGTCGGGGCTGCTGCGCGACGCGGTCGCCGAGCGTGGCACCCGGGATGTGAAGTCCCTGTCGGCCCATATGCACCCGTTGGTGGTGCAGGCCCTGCTGACCACGTTCCAGCGGTCGCTGAGGGAGGAACTGCGGGAGTGGGTGGGCTCTGCGGAGGCGGAGGCGGAGGCGGAGGCGGCGGCTGAGGCGGAGGCGGCGGCTGAGGCGGAGGCGGCGGCTGAGGCGGAGGCGGAGCCTGAGGCCGAGACGAGAACGTAGGCGGCGGCGAACGGCGCGGCGCGGGACGGAGCCCCTGAGGGCGCTTCCCGCGCCGCGCCGTCCGCCTGAGCGCGTGCCTCAGCTCGCGTCGGTGAAGGTCTCCCCCTTCTCCGCCTTGGCCACCAGCAGGGCGGGCGGGGTGAACCGCTCGCCGTAGCGCTCGGCGAGCTCCCGCGCGCGGGCCACGAACCCGGGCAGGCCGGCCCCTCCCCCGGCGCCGCCGTCGTAGCCGTTGATGTACTGCAGGACGCCGCCGGTCCAGCCGGGGAAGCCGATCCCGAAGATCGAGCCGATGTTGGCGTCGGCGACGGAGGTCAACACCCCCTCCTCCAGGAGCCTGACCGTGTCGAGCGCCTCGGCGAAGAGCATGCGCTCCTGCATGTCCCGGAACGGGATCTCGTGCCCCGGCTCGGTGAAGTGCTCGCGCAGGCCCGGCCAGAGCCCGACCCGCTTGCCGTCCTCGTCGTAGTCGTAGAAGCCCGCGCCGCCGCTGCGGCCGGTGCGCCCGAACTCGTCGATCATGCGGTCGATGACCGCCTCGGCCGGGTGCGCGGGCCAGGTGCCGCCCGCCTCCTCGACGGCGCGCTTCGACTCGTTGCGGATCTTGCGGGGCAGGGTGAGCGTCAGCTCGTCCATCAGCGAGAGCACCTTGGCCGGGTAGCCGGCCTGGGCCGCCGCCTGCTCCACCGACGCGGGCTCGATGCCCTCGCCGACCATCGCCACGCCCTCGTTGATGAAGTGGCCGATCACCCGGGAGGTGAAGAACCCGCGCGAGTCGTTGACGACGATCGGGGTCTTCTTGATCTGCCGGACCAGGTCGAAGGCGCGGGCCAGCGCCTCCTCGCCGGTGCGCTCGCCCTTGATGATCTCCACCAGCGGCATCTTGTCGACGGGCGAGAAGAAGTGCAGCCCGATGAAGTCGGTCTGGCGCTGGACGCCCTCGGCGAGCGCGGTGATGGGCAGGGTGGAGGTGTTGGAGCACAGCAGCGCGTCCGGCGCGACGACGGACTCGATCTCCTGGAACACCTTGTGCTTGAGGGCGGGGTCCTCGAAGACCGCCTCGATCACCGCGTCGCAGCCGGCGAGGTCGGCGAGGTCGGCGGTGGGCGTGATGCGGGCGAGCAGCGCGTCCGCCTTGTCCTGCGTCGTACGGCCCCTGGAGACGGCCTTGGCGCACAGCTTCTCGGAGTAGCCCTTGCCCCGGACGGCGGCCTCCAGGGACACGTCCTTCAGGACGACCTCCATGCCGCCGTGGGCGCACGCGTAGGCGATGCCCGCGCCCATCATCCCGGCGCCGAGGACGGCCACCTTGCGGACCTGGCAGGGCTCGACGCCCTGGGGGCGGTTGGCGCCGGAGTTGACGGCCTGGAGGTCGAAGAAGAACGCCTGGATCATGTTCTTCGAGGTCTGGCCGGCGGCCAGCTCCACGAAGTAGCGGGCCTCGATGACCTGGGCGGTCTCGAAGTCGACCTGGGCGCCCTCGACGGCGGCGGCCATGATGTTGCGCGGCGCCGGGTAGGGGGCGCCGTTCGTCTGCTTGCGCAGGTTCGCCGGGAAGGCGGGCAGGTTGGCGGCGAACTTGGGGTTCGCCGGGGTGCCGCCGGGGATCTTGTAGCCGGGCTTGTCCCAGGGCTGCTGCGACTCGGGGTGGGCGTCGATGAAGGCGCGGGCCTTGGCGAGCAGTTCGTCCGGGGTCTCGGCCACCTCGTGCACGAGGCCGTTCTCCTTGGCGCGCCGCGCGTTGTACTGGGTGCCCTGGAGGAGCACCTTCAGCAGGGCGTCGGTGATGCCGAGCAGCCGTACGGTACGGACCACTCCGCCGCCGCCGGGGAGCAGGCCCAGGGTCACCTCGGGGCAGCCGATCTTGGTGCCGGGGGTGTCGAGGGCGATCCGGTGGTGGCAGGCGAGGGCGAGTTCGAAGCCCCCGCCGAGGGCGGCGCCGTTGATGGCCGCGACGACGGGCTTGCCGAGGGTCTCGATGCGGCGCAGGTTCCGCTTGATGGCGAGACCGCCGTCGAACAGGTCCTGGGCGGTCTCGGGCGTGACCCGGATCAGGTCGCGCAGGTCACCGCCGGCGAAGAACGTCTTCTTGGCGGAGGTGAGGATGACGCCGCGGATCGAATCCTTCTCGGCCTCCAGCCGGTCGGTGACCGTGGCGAGGGACTCGCGGAACGCCTGGTTCATGGTGTTCGCGGACTGGTGGGGGTCGTCGAGGACGAGGGTGACGACGCCGGTGTCGTCCTGTTCCCAGCGGATGGTGGTGGGCTCAGTGCTCATGGAAGGTGCTCCGTGATGGTCCGTGGTGATCCGTTGGGAGGGGGTCAGACGCGCTCGACGATCGTGGCGATGCCCATGCCGCCGCCCACGCAGAGGGTGGCGAGGCCGTAGCGCTTGTCCTGGCGCTCGAGTTCGTCGACGAGGGTGCCGAGGATCATCGCGCCGGTGGCGCCGAGCGGGTGGCCCATGGCGATGGCGCCGCCGTTGACGTTCACCTTGTCCAGGGAGAGGCCCATGTCCTTCACGAAGCGCAGCACGACCGCGGCGAAGGCCTCGTTGATCTCGACGAGGTCGATGTCGTCGATGGTCAGGCCGGCCTTGGCGAGCGCCTTGCGGGTGGCGGGGGCGGGCCCGGTGAGCATGATGGTGGGCTCGGAGCCGGAGACGGCGGCGGAGATGATCCGCGCGCGCGGGGTGAGGCCGTAGCGCTCGCCGACCTCCTTGGAGCCGATGGCGGTGAGGGAGGCGCCGTCCACGATGCCGGAGGAGTTGCCCGCGTGGTGGACGTGGTCGATCTTCTCGACCCAGTGGTACTTCTGGAGGGCGACGGCGTCGAAGCCGCCCAGGTCGCCGATGTCCGCGAAGGACGGCTTCAGCTTGGCGAGGGAGTCGGCGGTGGTGCCGGGGCGCAGGTGCTCGTCGTGGTCGAGGACGACGAGGCCGTTGCGGTCCCTGACGGGGACGACGGAGCGGTCGAAGCGGCCCTCCTTCCAGGCCGTGGCCGCGCGCTCCTGGGACAGGGCGGCGTACTCGTCGACGTCGCGCCGGGTGAAGCCCTCGATGGTGGCGATCAGGTCGGCGCCGATGCCCTGGGGCACGAAGTTGACGGCGAGGTTGGTCATCGGGTCGTTGAACCAGGCGCCGCCGTCGGAGGCCATCGGCACCCGGGACATCGACTCGACGCCGCCGGCGAGGACCAGGTCCTCCCAGCCGGAACGCACCTTGGCGGCGGCCAGGTTGACGGCCTCCAGGCCCGAGGCGCAGAAGCGGTTCTCCTGCACGCCGGCCACCGTGTCGGGCAGTCCGGCGGCGACGGCGGCGATGCGCGCGATGTCGGAGCCCTGGTCGCCCACGGGGCCGACGACGCCGAGGACGATGTCGTCGACGGCGGCCGGGTCCAGTCCGGGGAAGCGGTCGCGGATCTCGTGGATGAGGCCGACGACCAGGTCGATGGGCTTCGTGCCGTGCAGGGAGCCGCCTGCCTTGCCGCGTCCGCGCGGGGTGCGGATCGCGTCGTACACGTACGCTTCGGTGGTCACGGGCAAGCCTTTCAGCGAGGGTTCTCGGTGCGGTGAGGTCGGGGGCCGGACCCGACAGGGCCCAGGGCCGGCAGGTCCCAGTCGCGGGCCACGTCCGCACCGGCCCCGATCCACGCGCTCGTCCAGTCCGCCGTCGACGGGGACGCGTCGGCCTGGAAGGCGCTGGTGGAGGGGCTCAGCCCAC
>NZ_JBEXZD010000085.1:0-37238 GCF_040628575.1 Streptomyces sp. NPDC006393 | reverse complement strand
CGTCACCAGGCCGTTCGGGTAGGTGTCCGAGACGACCTTCTGGCTGGTGACCTGGCCCACGCCGTCATAGGTGTAGGTGGTGACCAGGCCGATGGCGTCGGTGGTGGAGGCCACGTCGCCGTTCTTGAAGTACGACACCCGGTTGACCGCGCCGCCGGGGCTGACGGTCTTCACCGGCAGGCCCTTGGGCACCACGCCGCCGTCGGCGGACGGGTAGGCGCTGGTGCCGTCGCTGTACTCGGTCGTGGTGGTGCGGCCGTCCGGGAAGCCGGGCACCGCCGGACCGGTGATCGCGGTCTGGTCGCCCGCCGGGTCGTACGTGTACGACGTCAGGTAGGTGTTGTCGGTGGCGGACGAGGAGCGGCCGTCGCGCTCGGTCAGCAGCTGGTCGTTGCGCGGGTCGGCGGTGGTCAGCTGGGCCGTGGTGTCGTCCGGGTAGTACGTGTAGTACTCGGTGTTGCACTTGTTCGCGGCCTGGTCCTGGCAGGACGTGGAGGACACGATGTTGCCGCGGACGTCGTGGCCGGTCACGGTCATCGCACCGTTGGGGTCGGTGACGGTGTGCTCGAAGCCGGCGGTGTCGTAGCCGAAGCTGGTCTTGTTGCCCAGGCCGTCGGTCTCGGTCAGGGCGCGGTCGCCGTGGTCGACGTCGTAGGTGTACGTCAGCGTCGAGTTGGTCGGCGAGGTGACCTTGACGGTCTCCACCGGCAGCAGACCGGTGGAGTTCTTCGCCGCCTGGAACTGCTCGGTGACGTCCGCGGCGGTCAGCTCGGAGCGGTAGAGGGCCACCTCGGCGAGAGAGCCCTTGAAGTAGGTGGCGTAGCCGGTGTTGTCCGAGGTGTTGTGGTGCGCCTCGTCGGGCCAGTTGCCGCCGAGGTAGCCGGCGCCGACGTAGGTGTACGGCTGGTTCACCATGGACGCCGCGCCGCTCTGGGTGCCCACCAGGGCGCCGTCCAGGTAGAGCGACTGGCTGCTCGCCGAGGTGGACAGCACCACGTGGTGCCACTTGCCGTCGGTGACGGCGGAGGCGGAGGCGAGCGGCTTGGTGGAGCCGCCGGAGAAGTAGTACTCGCCGTACAGCTTGCCGCTGCTGCCGATGTAGAGCACCGGGGTGTACGCGGTCGGCGTGGTGCCGCCCGTCAGCGGGTCCCGGGACGCGGCGAGCAGGACGCCGTTCGCCGTCGAGGTCTTGAACCACATGCTCGCCGTCTCCGCGCCCGAGCCGGGCAGGGAGCCGCCGGGCAGCGCCACCGAGGAGGAGGTGCCGTCGAAGGAGGCGGCCTTGTGGTCGCTGAACGGGCCTGCCCCGCCGAGCGTGACCGCGTTGTACGTGCCGTCGCCGCCGCGCACCTCGTCCAGGGCACTGGCCGCGCCGGCGGCCTCGCCGAGCCGGAAGTACTCGGCGGGCGCACCGCCGAGGACCGCGCCGCGGTAGGTGTCGCTGGACCCGGCGACGGTGGGCGCCCCCAGCTTCCACACGCCGCCGTTCTCGTCGGTGAGCTGGGTCAGCGTGGTGCTGTCCGAGTCGTACGACATCGCCGCGAAGGCCTTGCCGGAGGGCCGGGTGATGGAGCTCAGCAGGCTGGTGCCGTGGGTGCCGTACGTGTACAGCGCGTTGACGTCGGCGGACACCAGCGGGCGGCCGTACCAGGCGACGTCGGCGATGGAGCCGTTGAACCAGGTGGCGTAGCCGTCCGGCTCGGACGCCGAGTAGTGCGGCTCGTCGGGCCAGCTGCCGCCGAGGAAGCCGGTGCCGAGGTAGTTGAACGACTGGTTCTTGCCGAAGGCGGTCGCGCTCTTGATGGAGACGGTGCCGCTGCGCGAGCCGACCTTGACCTTGTCCAGGTACAGCGTCTGGGAGTTGCCCGCGGCGGACAGCACCACGTGGTGCCACTTGCCGTCGGCGACGGACGCGGAGGACACGATCGGGTTGACGCCGCCGCTGTACCAGAACTCCGCGTTCAGCTTGCCGTCGGTGCCGACGTAGATGGACGGGGTGTAGAACCCTGCCGCCTGCCCGGAGCCGATGGGCTGCGAGGCGTACGAGTAGAGCACGCCCGGACCCTGCGAGGTCTTGAACCACAGGGATATCGCGCCGGAGTCGGTGTCGTTGCCGAGGTTCTTGGGCAGCGCGATGTCCGAGGTGGTGCCGTTGAAGGTGGCGGCCTTCGCGGTGGAGCCGGTCAGCGGGCCGGCCGTCTGGCCGAGGGTGACGTTCTCGTACGTGGCGTCGGTGGTGCCCTCGTTGGCGAGGACGGCGTCCTTGGCGGTGGTGCCGCCGGAGGCCTCCGACAGCGGCCAGAAGGTGTGCGGGTCCAGGTCGAGCGCCGCGTTGCGGTAGCCGGAACCGGAGGCGTAGCCGTAGGCGGTGCACTTGGTGGCCGACAGCGGTGAGCAGACCTTGGTCAGCTGGTCGCCGGTGTAGCCGTAGGTCCAGGTCTGGACGGTGTTCGCGTCGCCGGGGGTGACCGGGTCGGTGACGACGGTGGCCACGTGCGCGGCCTGGGCGCCCGAGGGGGTCTGCCAGGTCAGCGACAGGGAGCGGCCGGAGACCGCGGAGGTCATCTTGGTGATGTGGCCGCTGGTCCAGGTGAGGTTCACCGACCGGCCGTTGGCGTCCGTCACCGAGGTCAGGCCGTAGCCACCGGAGCCCAGGGACTGGGTGAAGGTGTAGAGGGTGTCGTCCTTGTCGGTCAGCGTGTAGCCGCCGGTGACCGTCTTGAAGGTGGCGAAGCGTCCGCTGCCGGGTGTGAAGGTGCCGTCGCTGTTCTTGCCGTAGCCGACCTGCGAGCCGTCCGGGTAGGTGACGACGACGCTGGAGACCGCTCCGGAGGCGGTGTACTGCTCGGTGGCCCGGGAGTCGAAGATGCTCGACCAGCCGGCGCCGAAGGCGCCCGTCCAGCGCGGGTCGCGGGAGTTGTAGTCGCGTTCGACGTCCAGGGACGGGCCGACGGTGGAGATCGAGGCGTCGGTGTCGGAGGTGGTGTAGTTGCCGATGGACGCGTCGAAGCCGTGGTCGCTGCTGTTCTGCGACAGCCCGGAGGTGATCACGGGCTGCGGTACCTGCACGGACAGTGAGTACAGGTCGGCCGGGGAGTACAGCTTGGTGGTCGCGTCGTACGCCTGGACGGCCCAGGTGTAGGACTTGCCCCAGGCGAGCTTGCCGACGGGCACGGTCCAGTCGCCGGTGGAGAGCAGGCCGGAGTCGGCGATCTTGGTGGCGCCGGAGGCGTCGAAGACCTGGAACAGGTACTGGTTGCCGCTGCCGCTGGTGGAGTTGGCGCCGCCCGCCCATGCGGTCAGCTCCGGCTGGGTGGTGCCCACGACGGCGTTGTCCTGCGGGAACTGCTCGTACAGCTGCGGCGCGGTGTTGCCGGTGTAGGTGACCTCCAGCCACGGGCCCTTGCCCGGGTCGTTGAAGGAGCCGAACTGCTTCCAGTGCAGGGCGTCGGCGGTGGAGGCGTACACCGCCAGGCCGTGGTCGGCGGTGGTGCCGTTGAACCAGCCCTGGATCGCGGAGGTGGACAGGGGGACGGTCACCCAGTCGCCGACGGTGCGGTCGGCGGCGGTGTTGGCGCACGCGTTCGGCACGCTTGGGGTGGCGTTGCCGATGGTGGAGCCCTTCGAGGGGCCCGGGTAGGAGGTGACGGACTCCGGGGTCCAGGAGCCGGTCACCAGGGCGACGTCGAAACGCTCCGCCGTGCAGGTGGAGGCCCAGGTGTCGAACAGGTGCAGGGTCGCGGAGCTGACGGTGGCGTGGCTTCCGTCCCAGGCGGTGTCCCAGTGGTTGACGAAGCCGATCGCCGAGTGGGTGCCCGAGTCGTAGGAGCCGGCCTTGATGGTCTGCTCGTAGGAGTGGTCGACGTTGTTGCCGGAACCGGACTCGGCGTAGGTGGTGGTCCAGCCGTCGTCCACGGTCGGGTCGATGGTGACCGGGAAGACGCGGTGGGCGTCGTGCAGCCAGCGGCTGTCCAGCGTCACCTTCAGCGCGTAGCCGTCCTTGGAGTGGACCAGCTCGGAGGTGACGTGGTGGGTGGTGACCGGCTCGCCGGAGCGGCGGTCGACGTTCGAGTCGTAGGCGTAGGCCGGAGGGATGCGCTCGACGGTCTTGCCCGACCCGTCCCGCAGGTCGATCCAGCCGTCTCTGTGCTGGACGGGGGTGAGGCCCTTGAGGGTGAGGGGGAAGGTCCAGGTGTTGCCGGCGTCCGCGGAGTGCAGGACGACCGACTCCTTCACACCGGTGGCGGTGGGCGTCACCTTCAGATCGGTGGCGTCGAGGACGCCCCCGTAGGTGACGGTGGAGCCGTGCGCGGTGCCCTTGACGGGGGCCGCGCCCTTGAGCGAGTAGGCGACGCGGTGACGGGAGTCGGCAGCCAGGGAGGCGAGGGCGGAGTCGGTGGCCTTGACGGCGAAGTCGACCGCGACGGAGTTGGCCTTCTCGTGCCAGCGGCCGTCCGGCCCGGCCCGCACGTCCACGTCGATCGGAGCCCAGCGGCCCTTCTTGACCTGGTAGTTGACCGGTGTCGGCGATATCCGGCGGGTGGTGGAGCCGTCGGCGTTGTCGTAGACCGTCTCGTTGCGCGTGGACTTGGCGGCGTCGCGCTTGCTGGTCTTGGCGTTGAAGGCGCCGCCGCCGCTGCGGCCCTGCGTGACGGCCGGCTTGTGCGGGTGGTAGGCGGACAGCTCGCCGCGGCCCTTGCCGGGGGCGTGGCCCGCGCCGCGGTGGGCGGCGGTGGTGTCGGCGGAGACGTGGTGCCGGTGCCCGGCGGCCGTGCCGGACTGCTGGTGCGGCAACCTGCCCCAGTGCGGATCGGTGAACCAGGAGGCGATCGAGGCGAGACTCATGCTCGGCAGCTCGATGCGGCCCAGTTCCAGGCCCTCGGCGAGGGCCTGATCCGTCGTCAGCATCAGTGCGAGCGCGGTGAGCGCCACCACGGCGACGGAGCGCCGCGCACGGTGGGCGCGGCGTACGGGCCCCCCGGTGCGCGAGGAACGCGCGGGGCGCGGGCGGCGCGGGCGGCGGCTGAGCGGCCACAGAGGCACGGCTTCGACTCCAGCGGTCAAGAACGACATAGAAACGCGCCGATCTTGTCTGCTGTGAACATCCTGTGGACAGACTCAAAAGGTGATCTTGTGCAGCTCTTGACCGCCTCTTACTCAACCTGACCGATTTACCGCTGGGTGCCCCTTTGCGACTTGTGAACGCCTTTGCCTCGTCATCATGCACGGAGCATCGAATCTTCATCTGACGGTGACTCATGCGGAGACGCCGGCATGCCGTCCGGCCGGCGTCAGGGCCACGGGCAAGGGGGCTCGGCAGGTGATGGCAGAAAGGCATGAGGGCCCGTCATGGACTGACGGGCCCTCATGCCGCGTGGAGACCGGTTCTCAGGACTGTCAGAAGAAGGTCTTGTCCCAGTCGCCGGAAATCAGCGCCCGCATGGATTCCACGAACCCGTTGCCGACACGCTGCATTCCCGCGTCTCCAGCGAGGAAGACATCCCCATCAGGTGCAATCAACACCACTTCTTCGGTGGCGAAAGCAGAGCCGACGGGAACCAGCGGACGCTGCACCTTCTTCGAGTAGATGCGAATGTTCCCCGGGTAGAAGGACAACGCTTCTTCGGCGTCGATGATCACTTCCACCTCCATTCCGCGATACAGCCACGCGATGGAGCATTCGCGGTACTCCGCGAGGAAGGCGCCCAGTTCCGGCCCCACCGGGTACCCCGCCTCCTCGTAGAGGCGTGACACCTGCTCGAGGGAGGCCGTACCGACGTCCACCCGCGTCGCGCCGGGGAACGCGTCCCGCAACCTCTCGCGGCGCGCGTTCTCGTCGGACCCACTCATCCGGTCAACACCTTTCTGACTGCACCCGGAACCCACGTCTGGCAGTTGGGGCACATCTTGAATTTCTTGCCCTTCTGATTCAGCGTGATGATATCCAGGTTCTCCAGAGAGGCTCCGTCGTTCAGGGCGTTGGTGCACATACGTGCCTCAGCGCACACACCCGGCGGCCGGCCGTTGGGGAGCTGTGATTCCCCCGGGAGTCGCGACGTCACATCCGGGTGAAGCCCGGTCTCGGGCCCGCTCTCACCGTAGTACGTCTTTCCGGTGGTCCGGTCCCGTCCGACGCTGAAGGCGCCCGGAAGGACGTCGTCGTCGCCAAGGCTCGCCTTGACCTGCTCGATCCGCGCTCTGCCCAACTTGGTCAGCTCGGACTGGAGATCGGCCTCCTCGCAGTTGTGCACGAGGACCGGCGTGGTTCCGGCCAGCACGTGATAGGTGTGCAGGTCCTCGACGCTGAGGTCGTACGTGACGCGCTGCGCCGTGTACGACGTGACCTTGACGATCCGGGTCGTGGCCCCGTCACCGTTCTGGAGCTTCTCGCCCGCCTCGAGGTCACCGGCCGGGGTCCAGGCGTTCCGGGTCGCCTCGTAGAACTGGTGGTGCTCGGTGGTCTGGATCGTCTCCGGACCCGACTTCGTGGCCACGACGACATCGACGTAGTCACGGTCGGTCTTGGTGACGATCACTTCCTTGACCCGGTGCTTCTCCTTCTCCTTCTTGCCGGGCTCGGCCGTGAGGACCCAGTCCCCGGCCTTGACCTCGGAGATCGGCTTGACCGCGCCGTTGGCCATCAGCACACCGGTCAGACCGGTGAAGCTGTGCGGAACCCGGATCCGGCAGCTGGGGCCGGAGGGCGCCTCGTCCGGCTCCGGCCGGGACTTGCCCTTCGGACCGAACCTGCTGGCCGCCGCACCGAAGACACCGCCGGTGACGGCACCCACGGCCGACGCCTTGGCCGCGCCGGAGACGCTGCACCCTTCCTCGCTCGTGGCGCAGGAGACGCCGTAGCCGACCGCGCCCTCCGCGGCGCCGCCGGCGGCGCCCATGGCCGCCCCCTGGAGCACCTTGCCGCCGACACCGGCGAGCAGGCGACCCACCGCGCCGGAGGCCGCACCGCCGACCGCGCCACCGAGAGCACCGGTGACACCGCCGATGGCGACCGCACCGAGGAAGCCGCCGACGGACTTGGGTCCGTCGCTCATCATGTAGCCGACGCCGTTGGCCGCGGCGCCCGCGAGGGCCGCGCAGCCGATCGCACCGGCACCGGCCGTGGCGGCCGTACAGCCCGCGAAGACCACGACACCGACCGCCACCGAGGCGATGGTCGCGGCGTGCTGCTTCACGAAGTGGGCTGTGGCCTTGGCGGCCTTCTTGACGCCTCTGCCGATCTTCTTGACGGCCTTCTTGGCCGCCTTGACCGCCTTGGCCACCCCGTGTTTGACCGCCTTGGCGACCTTGCGGACGGTCTTCTTGACGTGCTGGACGACCTTGTGGACGTACCTCTTTACTCGTTTGTAGGTCCGTTTGACGTATCTCTTGACCTTCTTGACGCTGTCATGCACATAGTGCACGGCCTTCCGGACCACCCGGCGGGCCTTGCGGACCACCTTCTTGGCCGCCTTCTTGATCTTCTTGGCGGCCTTGCGGACGGCCTTCGCGGCCTTCTTGACGGTGTGCTTGGTCTTCTTCCAGGCCGACTTGGCCGCCTTCTTGACCTTCTTGGTGACCTTCTTGACGGCCTTCTTGATGAAGCCGAACCAGTGACCCGTCGGGTCGGTGCCCGTCATCGGGTTGTCGTTGGCGTACGCGTACTGGTTGGCGTTCACCGAGTCCGGCAGCGGCTCGTTGCTCACCGTGTCACGGCTGTTGAACTGCCCGGTCTGCGGCGAGTACCAGCGCGCGGCCATGTTGACCTTGGCCGTCTGCGGGTCGGTCCACCCGGACTGGTAGCCCAGGTTGCCCACCATGCCGGACGAGGACGACGTCTTGCCGAACGGCGTGTACGTCGCCGAGCCGGTCAGCGCCTCGGAGGAGTCGGTGAACTGGGCCACGACGTCGTCGTGGACGTCCGTCAGAGCCAGGGCCGACGACGCACCCGTCTTCACGCCCAGCAGGGAGCCGTCGGCGTCGCGGCTGTAGGACGCGTAACCGTCCGAGGCCACGTCGTTGCCGACACCGCTGTACTTGAAGCCGAAGACGTCGGCGCCCGTGCCGTCCCTGGCGGACAGGACCCGGTCCAGACCGTCGTAGGTGTACGTCCGGTCACCCTCGTTGATCACCCGGTTGAAGGCGTCGGCCTTGAGCAGGGTCTGCGTCCCGCCCTCGTCCGTGATCGTCTTCAGCGTGCCGCGCGCGGTGTACGTGTACGCGTTGTGCCCGTCCGACGTGAGCCGGTTGCGGGCGTCGTACGTGTACGTGTCGCCGCCGACGCGGGTGCGGTTGCCCGAGGCGTCGTAGCCGTAGACCTCCGTCGTCGTGCCGTTGTTCCACGACGTGAGGCGGTTCGACCAGTCGTAGGTGTACGTGTTCGACGAGGCGCCGCTGACCCCTGTCGTCGTCTTCGACGTCATGTTGTCGTTCTCGTCCCATCCGTACCCGATGGAGGCGAGAACCTTGCCGGTGGACGAGGTCAGCTTGTCGTTGGTGATGCGCTCCAAGGAGTCGTAGGAGAACTCGCGCTTCGACTTGCCGGTGCCGTAGTCGATCTGCTTGACGTTGTTGTCGACGTCGTAGGTGTAGGTCAGCGCGGAACCGGTGGCGCCGTCGTCGACCGTCTTCAGCCGGCCGGCCGTGTCGTACCCGTAGGTCGTCGTGCCGGAGGCGTCCGTGCGGGAGGTCATCGCCCCGTCGCCGTTGTAGGCGAAGGAGGAAGAGCCCGACGGGCCGGACGTCGACAGGAGCAGGCCGCGGTCGTCGTAGCTGAAGGTGTTCAGGTCGGTGCCCGCACCCGCGACGGCCGTGATGTTGTCGTCCGAGTCGTACGCGTAGGTGTGGTCGACCGTGGCGGCCTCCGCACCCGTGCCCGACATCTTCGTCAGGCGGTTCTTGGCGTCGTACTCGTTCGTGACGACCACACCGCCCGGCGAACGGAGCTCCCTGACCCGGCCGTTGGCGTCGTACACCGTGGTGAAGGTGCGGTCCGCCAGGTCGGGGGTGGCCGGAGTGGACGGCTCGATCTGAGACTCGGGCAGCCCCCAGGTGTTGTAGGTGGTGATGAACGGGTTGCCACGGCCGTCGGTGAAGCGGGTCCGGTTGCCGGCCGCGTCATAGCCGTAGGTCGTGGTGATCGACTCGGTCGCCGAGACCGGCTCCACCGCCTTGGTGACCAGGCCCGTCGGGTCCACGGTGAACGAGTTCGTGTGGCCGCGGTAGTCGGTCACCGACAGGGCGTTGCCTGCCCGGTCGTACGTGGCACTGCTGGTGCGCAGCACATTGCCGAGGGCATCCAGATCCTGGGTGGTGACCAGGCGTCCGAACCCGTCGTAGGTGTTCTTGGTGCTGGTGCCGTCCGGGTCCTTGGCGACCAGGACGTCGCCGTCCATGGTGTACGTGTACGACGACACGTTGCCCGCGGGGTCGGTCACCTCGGTGACGTCGCCGAGGGCGTTGTACTTGTACGACGTGGTCACACCCGTCGGGCTGATCTGCCGGGACAGGTCGCCGCCGGGGGCGTTGTACTCGTTGATCGCCGTGTAGGCCCGCTGCGCCGGCTGACGGACGATGTCCGTACTGGTCAGCTCGTTGCCGAGGTAGTCCCAGGTGGACTCCTCACGGGCGCCGTTCGGTCGGGTCGTCGACAGCAGGTCGCCGTTGGCGTCGTAGACGTACGTGGACTTGCCGCCGCCGGGTTCCGTGACCGAGGCCACGTCGCCGAGCTGTGTGTACGTGTACGTCGTCCGGTTGCCCAGCGGGTCGACCTCGGCCGTGACCTGTCCGAGGTCGTTGTACTCGTTCCAGGACGTGGCCGTGATCGGCGTCGACGACCCCGGCGGGGTGTAGTCCGGCAGCTTCGTCGAGGTCTCCTGGCCCTCGGCGTCGTAGGCGGTGACGGTGACGTTGCCGAGCGGGTCGGAGGTCTCGGTCTGCTCGCCGAAGGTGTTGTACCCGATCATCGAGACCGGACGGATGGCCGTCGCCGTGCCGCCGTTCGTCTCGGCGTTCACCACCGGCTCGGTGACGCTGGTCTGCTGACCGGCCTCGTCGTATCCGTAGTCGGTCGTGTTGCCGTTCGCCTCGGTGATGGACAGCGGCAGGCCACGCTGGTCCAGCTTGTACGTGGCGGTGTGCACAGAGCTGCCGGCCGCGGGGAGCGTGCCGTTGTAGACGGACGTCACCTGCGAACCGGTCAGGGCCTCGCCGTAGACCTGGACGTCGTCGAGACCGCCCTTGTGGTTGCCGCCGTGGCTGCTGCCCGCCTGGTGCCGGCCGAGCTGCAGCGGTCCGTTGGCGCTCCACGGGGTGGTGTAGGCCGTCTCCGAGGCGAGCGCGCCGTTGACGTACAGCCGGATCTCGGCCGCCGCGGCGTCGTAGACACCCACGAGGTGGGTCCAGGTGTTCGCCGTGACCGCCGCCGAACCCGACGTGGCCCGTACCAGGGTGGCACTCGTACTGTCCGTGGCCCGGCGGGCGAAGGTCCAGCCACCGCTGCCCGTCGAGTAGTACAGGACGAAGCCGTAGATCTGGTCGCCGTCCTGGGAGACCAGCGTGTGGTTGACCGACGTGTCGGTGAGCTTCGCCCACACGGACACGGTGAAGCTGCCGGCCGTGTTGACCACCGGCCCGTCCGTCTGCGCGTAGGAGTCGGCGTCACCGTCGAACACGGCGCTGCCGCCGTGGTCGGTGTTCCAGTGCATGCCCGTGCCGTGCGTGCCGGTGCGGTTGCCGCCGGAGGAGTCGCCGACCGGGTAGCCGGTCGTCTCGTCGAGCTTGTAGCGGGCCACCGGAGCGGTGGTCCCGTCGTGCTCGACGGCCCCCTTCACGTTGCCCAGGTTGTCGTACAGCGTGTCGGTGGTGTCGACGTCACCCGTCGACGGATCGCTCTCCGTCTCGCTGACGACATTGTCGTCCGGGTCGTAGGACACCTTGGTGGTCCGGTTGACCCCGGTCGGGTCGAGTACCGACGACGTGACGCGGTCGTCCGCGTCCACCGCGAAGGTGTTCGTGGTGCGGCCGTCGTTGGTCACCTGCTTGATCAGGTTCCCGGCCATGTCGTAGGTGTTGGACTCCTCGACGAACTGCTTGCCGTTCGCCGGGTCCTTGCGGGTGACGGAGGCCGTCAGGCCGTCGTCGGTGTAGGTGTACGCCGTCACCCAGCCCATGGCGTCCGTGACGGACGCGAGGCGGCCGGCCGGGTCGTAGGCCCGGGACTCCTGCACCAGCGTGGTCGGCGCCGACGGGTTGTTCGGGTCGCCGGTGTGGTTGAGCAGGTTGGTCGTGAGCGGACGGCCCTCGCCGTCGAAGGTGTAGGTGTTGACGTTCCCCGCGGGGTCGGTCTCCTTCACCTTGTTGCCGTAGACGTCGTACTCGAACGACGTGGTGTCGCCGCCCGGGTCCGTGCGCGTGGCGACACGGTCGTAGGCGTCGTACGTCATCGACGTCGTCCGCGAGGCGTCACCGCCGGTGAGGTCGGCGACGGTCTGCGAGGTGACGTCGCCGTCGTGGTCGTAGACGGTGGTCGTCCTCGCCTGGTGCACCGCGCCGGTGACGCGGTTGGTGACCGCCGGGGCGGTCTCCGAGGTCACCTGGTCGTCCTTGTCGTACGTCCAGGTGGTGGTCAGGCCGTTCGGCTGGGAGTCGGATATCTCCTTCTGCGAGACCTTCCGGCCCAGGTTGTCGTACGTGTACGTCACCTCGGCGCCGTTGGCGTCCGTGACCGAGGCCAGGTCGCCGTTGGCGTAGTAGACGTTCTTCGTCTTCTTGCCGCCCGGCGTGGTGACCGTGTCCACCAGGCCCGCGGGGGCCACCGCCGTACCACCCTCGGCCGCGGGGGTCGTGGACGTGGTGTAGGTGGTGGCGGCGGTGCGGCCGTCGGGGTGGCCGGGCACCGGCGGGGTGGTCACCGACAGCAGGTTGCCGCCGGTGTCGTAGGTGTAGCTGGTCAGGTACGTGTTGTCCGTCGCGGACGCCGAACGCGCGTCCCGCTCGGTCATGAGCAGGTCGTTGCGCGGGTCCATCGGCGGGAACGCGGTCGTCGCGTCCGGGTAGTACGTGTAGTACTCCGTGGCGCACTTGTTCGCCGCCGTGTCCTGGCAGTCGGTCTGCGAGACCGTGTTGCCGCGCACGTCGTGACCGGTGATGCCGCGGTTGCCGTTGGCGTCCGTCACGGTGTGCAGGAAGCCGCCCGTGTCGTAACCGTACGTCGTCCGCTTGCCCCCGGTGTCGATCGCGGCGAGCAGACGGTCACCCATCTCCGCGTCGTACACGTACGTCAGCGTCTTGTTCGTCGGGTCGGTCAGCTTGACCGTCTTGACCGGAGCGACGCCGGAGGACGCCTTGTACGCCGACCAGTGCCGTTCGATCTCGTCCTCGTCGAGGGCGTGGTCGTAGGCCGCGACCTCGGCGATGGAGCCGGTGAAGAAACTGACGTCGGCCGGGGTCTGGTACCAGCCCTTGGCATACCCCGCGCCGACGAAGGTGCGGGTGTTGGACTGGTCGTTGGCCGCGCCGGTGAAGTCGGCGACCTTGACACCGTCGAGGTACATCGTCTGGGTCGTGCCCGAGACCGACAGGGCGGCGTGGTGCCACTGGTTGTCGGTCACCGTGTTCGTGGTGCCGAAGGCGGTGGTGCCGGACCCGGCGACCGTGTACCAGTGGCCGTGCAGCTTGTTGTCGGCGCCCACGTACAGCAGTGGGTTCCAGCCGCCCGCCGGGGTGGTGCCGGTCGGGGCCTGGTACTGGTCGGACAGGATCACACCCGGCTTGGCCGTCCTGAACCACAGTTCGACCGCGCGGTCGGCGGAGGAGTGTCCCGGCTGGTACGGGATCTCCGCGTACGACGACGTGCCGTTGAAGGACGCCGCGGTCACGTCACCCGTGCCGAACGGACCCGCCACACCCTGTGTGACGGTGTTGTACGTGCCGAAACCGGTGTGGATCTCGTTGGCGGCCTGCGCGGCCCCGTTCGTGTCGGCCAGCCGCCAGTAGCCGGCCGGGGCGGAGCCCATCACGGCGGAGCGGTAGACCTGCGAGGAACCGGTGACGGTCGGCGGGTTGAGTTTCCACGTGCCGCCGTCGCCGTCCGTGGCCTGCGTGACCAGGTCGTCGGTGGGGCCGTAGGCGATCGACGCCTGCGTCTTGCCGCCCGGCGTGGTGATCTTGCTGAGCAGACCGGCGGACCGCTTGGCGGCCTGGTACTGCGCGGTGATCACCGACGGGTCGAGCGGCTCCGAGTAGACGGCGACCTCGGCCATCTGACCGGTGTAGTGCCCGAGCTGGTCGTTCGGGTTCATCGCCGGCCAGCCCTGGGTGTTCACACCCGCGCCGAGCGAGATGTACGGCTGGTTCCAGTCGTTGATGGTGCCCGACAGGGAGCCCTGTGCGACGCCGTCCAGGTAGAGCGTCTGGCCGGTGGCCTGGCCGGTGAGGACCGCGTTGTGCCACTGGCCGTCGGTGACGGTCGCCGACGAGACGATGTTCGGGCTGCAGCTCGGGGACATCGCCAGGCAGCCACGCAGCTTGCCGTCCGTGCCGACGTACACCGCGGGGGTGTTCTTCGTCGTGTTGTTGACCGGGTCGGCGTCGCTCAGCGGCTTGTCGCCGTAGTAGAAGAGCACGCCGCCGGCCGTGGTCGTCCTGAACCACAGCGAGACCGTCGTGTACGACGGCGTCGCGCCCGGCGCGGACGGCATCTCCACGTAGGAGGTGGTGCCGTTGAAGGTGGCCGTGGTCTGCGTCGAGCCCGCGAGGACCGGCGAGCTGCCCAGGGTCACGTTGTGGTACAGGCCGTTGTAGCGGCCCTGGTTCAGGTCGACGGTGTCCTTGGCGACGGTCGCCCCGGCGGCCTCGCCGAGCCGCCAGTACGCGTACGGGTCGGCGTCCAGCACCGTGGTGCGGTAGTGGTTGCCGGTGACGTAGGAGTACGACGTGCAGTGCGACCAGTCCGCCGGCGGGCAGACCTTGGTCAGCTGGTCGCCGCTGTAGCTGTACTGCCACGTCTGCGCGGTGTCGAAGTCACCCGCGGTGGACGGGTCGGTGGCCACCGTGGCGACGTGCGCGGTGGTGGCGCCCGCAGGGGTCTGCCACGACAGCGTCAGCGAGCGCTTCGACGTCTCGTTGGCGATCTTCGTGAGCTGCTTGGACGTGTTGTACGTGAACGTCTCGGTGCGGCCCGCGTAGTCCTTGATGCCGGAGATGGCGTAGGTGCCGGCCTTCGCGGTCGCCTGCTTGAAGGCGTACTCCGTGAAGTCCTTGTCCGTCAGCGTGTAGCCGCCGGTCACCGGCTGCAGCCGCGCGTAGCGGCCCAGCGGGGGCTGGAACGTTCCGTCGCTGTTGCGGCCGAAGGCGACCTGCTCACCGCCCGGGTAGGTGACGATGACGCTGGTGACGGCACCGGACGGGTCCTTCACCTCGGCGGCCTTCATGTCGACGACCGTCGACCAGCCGGCGCCGAAGGCGCTGTCGATGCGCGGGTCGATGCTGTTGTACGACCGCTCGATCTCCAGCGAGGGGCCGACCACCTCGACGTCCGCGTCGCTGTCCTCGGTGGTGTAGTTCGCCTCGGACGGGTCGAACTCGTGGCCGTCGGTGTTCTGGGCCAGGCCCGAGGTCACCGGCGGCTGCGGCACCGCGGTGGTGAAGCGGCTGGAGTAGGCCACCTCCTCGTAGCCGTCGGTCACACCCACGTACCAGACGTAGTTCTTCGACCACTTCAGCTTGCCCGCGGGGATCTTCCAGCTGCTCTTGGTGAGGTTGCCGGAGGTGACCACCGGGGTGGTGCTGGTGGAGTCGGCGTCGTACACCTCGAAGCTGTAGGTCAGGCTCGCGTTCGGCCACTTGTCGGCGTCGCTCGCGTAGACCAGCAGCTCCGGCTGGAGGGTGTTGGCCTGGAAGTTCTCCGGCGGGTACTGGGCGTTGACCTGCGGCGCGGTGTTCGGCGCGTAGGTCAGGTCCAGCGAGGGCCGCCAGGCGGCGGTGGCCGAGTCGTCGGAGTGGAACTTCTTCCAGTGCAGCATGTCACCGGTCGGCGCGGCCATGGCCAGGCCGTAGTCGGCGCCGCCGGTGGCGACCTGGGTGAACCACGAGGTCGACAGGGTCACCGGCATCTTCACGCCGACGTCGGCGCTGCCGGAGCTGTTGGTGCAGGAGGCGCCGGGGCTCGGCGTGGCGGTGCCGATGGCGGCGCCGTACGACGGTCCGGGGTAGGTGGTCGTCGTCGACGGCGACCACGACTTGGTCACCGGGTACACCGAGAACGACTCGGGGGTGCAGGTCGAGGACCACAGCGCCCACACGTTCAGGGTGGCGGCGGACACCTTCTTGCCGGCGAGGGTCGTCCCCAGGTTGGAGAACTGCAGGAACGAGTTGGCCTTGGTGGTGCCGCTGTCGTACGAACCGACCTTGATCTGCGTCTCGGCGGAACGGTTGGCGGCGTAGTCGGTCTGGACGTACGTCGCCTCGCTCGCGAGGACCGTCGTCGGGTCGACGGTGACCGGGTAGACCCGCTTCGGGTCGTCCAGCCAGGCCCGGTCGGCGGTCATCCGCAGCGCCGGCTCGCCGTCCACGGTGGTCAGCTCGTAGGAGACCTTCGCGGAGCGCGCGCCCTCACCGGAGCGCCGGTCCGTGTCGGCGTCCTCCATGTAGGCGTGCGGGACGGTGGCGGCGACCTTGCCGTCGGCACCCACGAACTCCACGTCGCCGTTCTCGGCCACGCGCGGGTCCAGGCCCTTGGTGTCCAGCTTGAAGACCCAGGAGTTGGCGGCGTCCGGCGAGCGCAGGACGACGTTCTCCTTGAAGCCGTCGGCGATCGGGACGAACTGGACGTCGGTGTCGGGCAGCACGCCGTTGTAGACGACGGTGCCGTGGGCACCCTTGGTCGCGGCCACCTTGGCCGCGCCGTTCAGCTCGTAGGCCAAGGCCCGGCCGGAGCCGAGACCGACGGAGGCCAGCTCGTCGTCGGCCGCGTTCGGGGCGAAGTCGACGTCGAGCGAGTTGGCCTTCTGCTCGAAGCGGCCCTCCCCGTCCTTGACGAGGGTGGTGTCGATCGGCTGCCAGCTGCCGTCGGCCGCCTTGAAGTTGGTGCGGCCGGAGTAGTGCCGGATCGTCGTCGAGCCGTCCTCGTTGACGTAGTAGTCCGAGGTCTCCGTCGACTTCTTCGCGTCCCGCTTGCCGGTGGCCGGGTCGAAGCTCTTGCCCGTGCCCCTGGCCGGGCCGGTCCTGGCCTGCTCCGGCTTGTCCACGGGGCGCTTGTAGGCGCCGAGTTCACCCTTGCCCCTGCCGGGCGCGCGGCCGACACCGCGGTCGGCGTCGGTGGCGTCGGCGGAGGCGTGGTGGCTCTTGCCGCGGGCGGTGCCGCCCTCCTGGTCCGGGGTGTCCGGTGAGTCGGGCTCGCTCACCCACTCCCACAGGCCCGACAGGGACAACTCAGGCATTCTGGGCGCCGAGAGAGTGGCGCCGGTGGCCTCTGCCGTCTCCGTGGAGAGCATGAACGACAGGGACACAAGAACGGAAAGTGCGGTAGCCCTCGCTCTGCGCCGTCCGGAACCACCCGGAGGATACAAGCGAGGGCCGCGCACCCAGCGAACACGCACGGGCAAGCCTTTACTTGGGAAGGGTCAAAAGAAGCCCAGGAAGCTTGCCTCAGCGCTCACATAAGTTCTACATAAGATCACAGTCGTTAGTTGATCTTTATCGGAGACGGGGCGTCATCTGCGGCTTTGTCATGCCTTGACCATGCGCACGGCTTGCCGGACGTCTTCCGCGATCGTGTCCTTCAGCTTCACATCCGGCTTCGCCACGGCGATGTTGCCGGCCGCGGACGTCTCGCCGCCGACCACGACGAAACGCACCTGCGGGTGCTTCCCGGCGTCTGCCCGCGCGACCTCGACCTGGGCGTCGCCGACGGCCAGCAGGATCTCGCACTGACGCTGCATCAGGCTGTTGAAGAACGGCCGGACGTTGTCCGCCGTCTGCGGCCCCATGACCGGCACGTAGGTGACCCGGGCCCGGGTGTCCAGGGACGCCTCCCGCATCCCCTGCCACACGGTGGCGGCGGTCGTGCCCGCCACGATGCCCTTCTCGCCGGTCAGCAGACAGGCGTCGATCTCGGTGTACTGCCGGGCCCGCGGGTCGGGCGGGCCGCTCTCCTCACCGCCGAAGAGCCGCACACCCACCAGCGCGAGGGCGACGGCCGCCACCACGCCGGCCACGGCCCGGCCCCGGCGGCCCCGCAGCGCGACGGCCACCACGGCCGTCACCCTGGCGACGGGCACTCTGCTCCAGAGGCTGCCGCCCTTGCCCTTCTTGTCGCGCTCGCTCCGGCGCCAGGTACGCCGAACCTTCATCGCGACGGCCTCACGATGCGGGTCCGCGACCCGGCCGCGCCAACGGCGTCCACGTCGTGCTTCACGGCGGTGTACCTCTGCTCTCGGGATGTGCGTACGTATGCGCGCATGCGGAAGCGACGCCGTAGGGTACATGCCCGCCCAGGCGGTGGTGGTGCGGGGGCGCGCTCAGGTGCCCCCGGGGACGCGGTCGCGGGGCGGGGACTGCGCGGGCGGCCTCTCGGTCGCGCTCAGCCCGCGCATTGGCGAAGCATCATGCTCTTGTCCGCGGGCGTCACCGGCAGCTCGTACTTCCGTGACACCTGGGCGAAGCGCACGCTGTACGCGCACCGGATGCCCTTGCTCGGCGGGAGCCAGGTCGCCGGGCCGGAGTCGCCCTTGGCGGAGTTGGCGGGGCCGTCCACGGGGAGGAGGTTGAGCGGGTCGTTGGCTATCTGCTCGCGCTTGTCCTTCGTCCAGTGCGCGGCGCCCATCTGCCAGTCGTAGGACAGCGGCATGACGTGGTCGATCTGGACGGTGGCCGCGTGCGACTTGGTCCACTGGATCGTGCGGCCCGTGTACGGGTCGTGCAGGCTCATCGAGACGATCACACAGGTGGAACCCTTGCGGAAGCGCACATCCTGGCCGTCGCGTTTCAGCAGGTCGTTGCGGGTGTCACAGCCGTTGCGCGCCCACGGGACGCCGTCCGCCGTGTCCATCCACGCGTAGCCGAACCTGTCCCGGTCGTAGCCGGTCTTCGGGCCGCGCCCCTTCGTCGACAGCGACTCGATGAGCGCGCGGGCCGCGGCCCTGTCGGCCTCGCCCGTCAGGGGCGCCAGGCCCGGCTTCGTGCCGTCGGGGTTCTTCAGCGGGCTGACAAAGTGCCCGTCCGACGCCGGGGCGGGCGCTGCGCTCCCCGTCGGCGAACCGCCGCTGTTCGCGCCGCCGTCGCAGCCGGAGACCAGTGCCACGGCGGCGCACACCGCCAGGCCGCCGGCCCGCAGCAGCGGGCCGGCCCCGCCACGGTGCCGCGCGGACCCGTTCGCGCGTCCCTGCGTACCCCGGCGCACCTCTGCGCGCATGAGCCCTCCCCTTGCTGTGCGGCCCCACCCTTGTGTGCCGGGCCTGTCCTTCCCGTGCCCACCGTAATCGGGAAGATGTGCGGCTCAGATGGGGCGCGAAGAGGCAA
The DNA here is from genome assembly GCF_040628575.1 of Streptomyces sp. NPDC006393. Lineage (NCBI taxonomy): Bacteria > Bacillati > Actinomycetota > Actinomycetes > Kitasatosporales > Streptomycetaceae > Streptomyces > Streptomyces sp. NPDC006393. The sequence goes on along the minus strand of NZ_JBEXZD010000085.1, from coordinate 18,722 downwards.
ACGGCGCGGACGGGGCGTATAGGCGGCGTCCTGCCCTGTGCCGGGACGGGCTACGAGCCCAGCACCGACGCCAGGAACTCACCGACCCAGCCCAGCAGTTCGCGGCCGATGAGCGGCTTACCGCCGACCTTCGCCGTCTTCGGGCGGGGGACCAGGACCTGGTGCACGGCCGGCTTGATGACCGTGCCCGGGTACAGGCGCTTGAGGCGCAGTTCCTGGGACTCGCGCAAGTCCACCGGGGCGAAGCGGATGTTGTTGCCCTGGAGGACGATCTCGCCCACCCCGCAGGCACGGGCGAGCATGCGCAGCCCGGCCACCAGGAGGAGGTTCTCGACCGGTTCGGGCAGCTTGCCGTAGCGGTCGGTGAGTTCCTCGCGGACGGCCTTGATGTCCTCCTCGGAGTTGGCGGAGGCGATCGAGCGGTAGGCCTGGAGGCGCAGGCGCTCACCGGGCGCGTAGTCGTGCGGGACGTGCGCGTCGACCGGCAGCTCGATCTTGACCTCCAGCGGCGCCTCCTCCTCGATCTCGCCGGTCTCCAGCTGGCGGCGGTAGTCCGCGACCGCCTCGCCGACCATGCGGACGTACAGGTCGAAGCCGACGCCCGCGATGTGGCCGGACTGCTCGCCGCCGAGCAGGTTTCCGGCGCCGCGGATCTCCAGGTCCTTCATCGCCACGTACATGCCCGCACCCATCTCCGTGTGCTGGGCGATGGTGGCGAGCCGCTCGTGGGCGGTCTCCGTCAGCGGCTTCTCCGGCGGGTAGAGGAAGTAGGCGTAGCCGCGCTCGCGGCCACGGCCGACCCGGCCGCGCAGCTGGTGCAGCTGGGAGAGGCCGAAGTTGTCGCCGCGCTCCACGATCAGCGTGTTGGCGTTGGAGATGTCGATGCCCGACTCGACGATGGTCGTGGAGACCAGCACGTCGAACTTCTTCTCCCAGAAGTCGACCACGACCTGCTCCAGGGCCGACTCCGACATCTGGCCGTGCGCCGTCGCGATCCGGGCCTCCGGCACGATCTCGCGCAGCCGCGCCGCCGCCCGGTCGATGGTCTCCACCCGGTTGTGGATGTAGAAGACCTGGCCCTCGCGCAGCAGCTCGCGGCGGATCGCCGCGCCGATCTGCTTCTCCTCGTACGGCCCGACGAAGGTCAGCACCGGGTGGCGCTCCTCCGGCGGGGTGGTGATCGTGGACATCTCGCGGATGCCCGTCACCGCCATCTCCAGGGTGCGCGGGATCGGGGTCGCGGACATCGTCAGCACGTCGACGTTGGCGCGCAGCTTCTTCAGCTGCTCCTTGTGCTCGACGCCGAAGCGCTGCTCCTCGTCGACGATGACCAGGCCCAGGTCCTTGAACTTCGTCTCGGAGGAGAACAGGCGGTGGGTGCCGATGACGACGTCCACCGAGCCCTCGCGCAGGCCCTCCAGGACCGCCTTCGCCTCGGTGTCGGTCTGGAAGCGGGAGAGCGCCTTCACGGTCACCGGGAACTGCGAGTAGCGCTCGCTGAACGTGCCGAAGTGCTGCTGCACCAGCAGCGTCGTCGGGACCAGCACCGCGACCTGCTTGCCGTCCTGGACGGCCTTGAAGGCGGCGCGGACCGCGATCTCCGTCTTGCCGTAGCCGACGTCGCCGCAGATCAGGCGGTCCATGGGGACCGACTTCTCCATGTCCTCCTTGACCTCGGCGATGGTGGTGAGCTGGTCGGGGGTCTCCGCGTACGGGAAGGCGTCCTCCAGCTCGCGCTGCCAGGGCGTGTCGGCGCCGAAGGTGTGGCCGGGGGCGGCCATCCGGGCCGAGTACAGCTTGATCAGGTCGGCGGCGATCTCCTTGACCGCCTTCTTCGCCCGCGCCTTGGTCTTGGTCCAGTCGGCGCCGCCGAGCCGGTGCAGGGTGGGCGCCTCGCCGCCGACGTACTTGGTGATCTGCTCCAGCTGGTCGGTGGGGATGTAGAGGCGGTCGCCGGGCTGGCCGCGCTTGGCGGGCGCGTACTCCACCACGAGGTACTCGCGGGTGGCGCCCTGCACGGTGCGCTGCGCCATCTCGATGTAGCGGCCCACGCCGTGCTGCTCGTGGACGATGTAGTCGCCCGCCTCCAGGGTCAGCGGGTCGATGGTCTTGCGGCGGCGGGCCGGCATCCGGGCGCCGTCCCGGGTGGCCGTGCGCTGCCCGGACAGGTCGGTCTCGGTGAGCACGGCCAGCTTCAGCGCGGGGTCGACGAAGCCGTGGTCGATGCAGCCGCACGCCACGTGCACCACCGACGGGGACGGCTCCCCGAGGTCGGCGTCCAGGCGGGCCGCGATGCCCTCTCCGCCCAGCACCTCGACGGTGCGGGTGGCCGGGCCGTGCCCCTCGGTGACGTAGACGGTGCGCCAGCCGTCGGCCAGCCAGCCCTTGGTGTCGGCGAGCGCCCGCGCGGTGTCGCCCCGGTACGTCTCCGGCGCGTGCATGCCCAGCTTGAGGGTGTCCCCGCCGCCGGCACCGATCCCGTCACCGGCTCCGTCGTACGCCGTCTCGTCGGCGGCGAACGGGGAGACGGACCACCACATCATGTCCAGTTCGCGGGCCCGGTCCCGGACGTCCGCGATCGACCACAGAGAGGCCGCGCCGACGTCGATCGGCGCCTCCCCTCCGCCGGCGCTGGCCGCCCAGGACGCCTGGAGGAACTCCTGGGAGGTCGCCACCAGGTCCGCGGCGCGGGTGCGCACCCGCTCCGGGTCGCACACCACGGCCATCGAGCCCTTGGGCAGCACGTCCAGGAGCAGCTCCATGTCGTCGACGAGGACCGGGGCGAGGGACTCCATGCCCTCCACGGCGATGCCCTCGGCGATCTTGCCGAGCAGCTCGCCGAGCTCCGGGTGCTGCTCGGCCAGGGCACGCGCACGCGCCCGTACGTCCCCGGTGAGCAGCAGCTCGCGGCAGGGCGGGGCCCACAGGCCGTGCTCGGCGACTTCGAGGGAGCGCTGGTCGGCGACCTTGAAGTAGCGGATCTCCTCGACGTCGTCGCCCCAGAACTCGATGCGCAGCGGGTGTTCCTCGGTGGGCGGGAACACATCGAGGATGCCGCCGCGCACGGCGAACTCGCCGCGCTTCTCCACCAGCTCCACGCGCGCGTACGCGGCGGCGGCGAGGGCTTCGACGACGTCGTTCAGATCGGCGGTCCGGCCGGTTCTCAGGGCGACGGGTTCGAGGTCTCCGAGGCCCTTGACCTGCGGCTGGAGCACCGAGCGGATCGGTGCGACGACGACGGAGACCGGGCCGGTCTCGGGGTCGTCGGGGCTCGGGTGGGCCAGCCGGCGCAGCACGGCGAGCCTGCGGCCCACGGTGTCGCTGCGCGGGCTGAGCCGCTCGTGCGGAAGCGTCTCCCAGGAGGGGTACTCGACGACGCCCTCCGGGGGCAGCAGGGAGCGCAGCGCCGCGGCCAGGTCCTCGGCCTCGCGGCCGGTCGCCGTCACCGCGAGGACGGGGCGGGCGGCCTCGCGCGCCAGGGCGGCGATCGCGAAGGGGCGGGCGGCGGGCGGGCCGACGAGGTCGACGTGCATGCGGTTGCCGTCCGCGGCCGCGGTGATCGCTTCCGCGAGGGCGGGGTCCTTGACGACGGCGTCGAGCAGACCGTGCAGGCTCATGGAGGGGGCTTCCGTCCGGAGGTGGGCAACACGAAGGGCCCGACTCGGGTGCGGGCCGGGGTTCCTTCAGCGTACGACGCCGGGAGCGGGACCGGTGGGGCTGTGGATAACGGCCCGGCCGTCGAACGGGTGTCCGGTACGGGTCGCGTGCCGCCGAGTGGTTTTCGCGCCTGCCGCCCCTTCCTGTCGTTTCCGTTCCCCTTCCCTGGGGGCTGCCTCCCCCGGAGGGGGCGCCCCCGGACGGGCCGAACGAACGAGCCCGGTGTGGAGAAGTCCTGTGACTTCTCCACACCGGGCTTCCCCGTGACCCCCGTGCACGAAGGTCTCGTCGCGGCCGCTGGGGGGCGTCTCGCCCCCTAGTCCGTCGCGATCGCGTTCAGCACGTTCATCCGGCCCGCCCGGAACGCCGGGATCAGGGCGGCGAACAGGCCCACGAAGGCCGAGCCGATGAAGACGCCGGTGATCGTCGGCCAGGGGATGTCCAGGACCTTCAGGCCCTCCAGGGCGAGGAGCTTCTGGGCGGTCGCGCCCCAGCCCATGCCCAGGCCCAGGCCGAGCAGCGCGCCGAAGAGGGCGATGACCACCGACTCCAGGCGGATCATGCGGCGCAGCTGGCGGCGGGACAGGCCGATCGCCCGCATGAGGCCGATCTCCCGGGTCCGCTCGACCACCGACAGGGCCAGGGTGTTCACCACACCCAGCACCGCGACGATGATCGCCAGGGCGAGCAGGCCGTAGATCATGTTCAGCAGCTGGCCGATCTGGTCCTTCAGCGCCTTCTTGTAGTCGGTCTGGTCGCGCACGGTGTACTGCGGGTAGTCGTGCAGCGCGGACTTCAGGGCCTTGTAGGCGGTGGCCTCCTGCCCGTCCTTGGCGGTGGCGAAGAGCAGCTCGTCGAGCGGCATGTCGGCGGCGGGCACGTACTTGGCGACCGTGGCGATGGAGGCGTACATGGCGCCCTTGTCGATGACGGCCTCGTCGCTGGTGATCGCGCGGACCGTCAGCTTCGCCGTGCGGCCGTCCTTGAAGTCGACCGCGACCGTGGAGCCGATCGTGAGGCCGTGCTTCTTGGCGAAGCCCTCGAAGACGGACATCGAGTCCGGCCGGTAGGCGTCGGAGAGCGTGCCGGCGACGGTCTTGGTGCGCAGGTCCTCGGCGTACGTCGGGTCGGCCGCGTTGATCGTCTCGCTCTTGGAGACCTGGCCGTCCGGGGTGGTCAGCCGCGCGTCCAGGATCTTGTACTCGGTGACGCGCTCCAGGCCCGGGGTGTCCTTCACGGCCTTGACCGCCTGCGGGGTGATGACCTGGCCGTTGTCGTCCTGGATGATGAAGTCCGTGCCGACGGTCTTGTCGAGCTGGTCGGTGGCGGAGGCCACCATGGAGGAGCCGACCACCGACAGACAGGCCACCAGGGCCAGGCCGATCATCAGCGCGGCGCCGGTGGCGCCGGTGCGGCGCGGGTTGCGCAGCGCGTTGCGCTCGGCCATCCGCCCGACGGGTCCGAAGACCCGCAGCAGGATCGCGCTGAGCACGCGGACCACACCGCCCGCGAGCAGCGGGCCGATGACGACGAAGCCGATCAGGCTCAGCACCACGCCGAGACCCAGCCAGCCCGAGCCGGCCTTGGCCTTGTCGGCGGTGGCGGCGACGTACAGGCTCGCGCCGCCGGCGCCGGTGAGGACCAGGCCGATCAGGGCGCGGACGACGCCCGCCTTGGCGGTGGCGGGGGCGCCCACGTCACGCAGGGCGGCCATCGGGGAGACCTTGCCGGCGCGGCGCGCGGGCAGGTAGGCGGCGAGGACGGTGACGACCACACCGAGGACCAGGCCGATCACCGGGGTCGTCCAGGCGATCGTCAGGTCGTCGGTGGACAGGTGCATGCCCATCTGGCCCATGAGCTTCATCAGGCCCACGGCGATGCCGACGCCCGCCCCGACACCGAGCACGGACCCGGTCACGCCCAGCAGCAGCGCCTCCACCAGCACGGACCGGTTGACCTGCTTGCGGGAGGAGCCGATGGCGCGCATCAGGCCGATCTCCCGGGTGCGCTGGGCGACCAGCATCGAGAAGGTGTTGATGATCAGGAAGATGCCGACGAGGAAGGCGATCCCGGCGAAGCCGAGCATCGCGTACTTCATCACGTTCAGGAAGCTCTCGACGTCCTTCTGGTTGGCGTCGGCGGTCTCCTTGGCGGTCTGCACCTTGTAGCCGTGGCCGAGTTCGGCGACCACGCTCTTCTTCAGCTGGGCGTCGGTGACGCCCTGGGCCGCGGTGACGTTGACGTTCGTGTACACGCCGGTCCGCCCGACCAGGGACTGCTGGGCGGTCTTCGTGTCCAGGTAGAAGATCGCCGCGCCGGGGTTGGTGACGGTGAAGGCGGCGATGCCGGACACGTGCGCCCGGTGGGTGCCGACCGCCGTGATCACGCCGATCTCGTCGCCCAGCTTCAGGTGGTGCTTCTTGGCGGTGTCCGCGTCGACCATGATCTGGTCCGGGCCCTTGGGCGCCGTACCGGAGGTGATCTTCATGGTGCGGGCGTCGTTGGCGTTCCAGCTGCCCACGATGGTCGGGGCGCCGCTGGACGGCGACAGCTTGTCCTTGTCGGCGTCGACGACGGTGACCGTGGTGGAGGCCACGGTTCCCTCGGCCGCCTCCACGCCCTGGACCTGGCGCACCTTGCCGAGCACGGAGGCCGGCATGACCGGCGGCTTGCCGGTGCCGGAGGTGGTCTCACCGCTGTCGGAGGCGCCCTTGGCGGCGACCGTCACGTCCGAGGACGTCACCTGGAACAGCTTGTCGAAGGTGGTGTTCATCGTGTCGGTGAACACCAGCGTGCCGCACACGAACGCCACCGACAGCAGCACCGCCACCGCCGACAGCGCCATGCGGCCCTTGTGCGCGAAGAAGTTGCGCAGGGAGGTCTTCAGGACGGTCATGACGTACGTCCCCGGGCGTCGAAGTCCTTCATGCGGTCCAGGACCTGATCGGCCGTCGGCTGGTGCATCTCGTCGACGATCCGGCCGTCGGCGAGGTACAGCACCCGGTCCGCGTAGGAGGCGGCCACCGGGTCGTGGGTGACCATCACGATCGTCTGGCCGAGCTCGTCGACCGAGCGGCGCAGGAAGCCGAGGACCTCGGCGCCCGCCCGGGAGTCCAGGTTCCCGGTCGGCTCGTCACCGAAGATGATCTCGGGGCGGGCGGCGAGCGCGCGGGCCACGGCGACCCGCTGCTGCTGACCGCCGGAGAGCTGGTTGGGGCGGTGCTTGAGCCGCCCGGCCAGGCCGACGGTCTCCACCACCCGGTCCAGCCACGCCCGGTCCGGCTTCCGGCCGGCGATGTCCATGGGCAGGGTGATGTTCTCGATCGCGTTCAGCGTGGGCAGCAGGTTGAACGCCTGGAAGATGAAGCCGATCCGGTCCCGGCGCAGCTGGGTGAGCTTCTTGTCCTTCAGGCCGGTGATCTCTGTCTCGTCCAGGTAGATCTGACCGCTCGTCACGGTGTCGAGCCCGGCCAGGCAGTGCATCAGCGTGGACTTGCCGGACCCGGAGGGGCCCATGATCGCGGTGAACTGGCCGCGGGCGATGTCCACGTCGACGTGGTCGAGGGCGACGACCCGGGTCTCCCCGGCCCCGTAGGCCTTCACGACCTGCCGCGCCCGCGCGGCAACGGCCGTAGTCCCTCCAGTACCCCCGTGCCTGGGAATGGTCACAGCCGATGTCACGGTAAGTCTCCTATGTCGGTCAGCGGTTGGTCGTGCCCGTCGCCCGTCGGTCGAGCGCGGTGCTGCGGTACACCCATGAGTCTGGTCGGCGGGGGGCTCCGGCGCGCTGGTGCCGGGCCCCGTCTTCTGCGGGGGAAAACCCCACCCCCGCTGGTGCGGTGCGCCGCCGACCGGCGGCGCCGTGCCGCTCCCTCAGTGGCGTAAAGCCAGGTTAAGGACGACTCCGGTGCCCTCTCGTCCTCCGCCGGGACGAACCCTCCCCGACCCCAGGTACGGAGCAACCCCTAGGGGCTGTCCACCGACGGGTGGACCTCGTCTCAGGGTCGCGTCCACCCACCGGCCCAGCGAGCCTCCACCCTCCCGTCCCGTGAGGGTCAAGTGCCTCACTTGCTCAGCGCCTCCTTGCGGATCAGCTGGACGAAGCTCGGGGTGCCCTGTGTCGTGCGGACGTCGATGAACTCGCGCACGTACCGCCGGTCCTCCGCCTGCCGCAGCAGTTCCCGGGCCAGGTCGCGGCGCGCGGTGTAGCGCCCCGGCAGACGTGAGGTGCCCACGCGGTAGTCGCTGACGTCCGGCGCGTCGAACAGCCCGCCGGGACGGATCACCGTCCAGTCCAGGTCGCTGCGGCGGACGATCTCCTCCATGCGCCGCATGTCGTCGTAGACCGTACGTCCCATGAACCGCGCCACGGCCGGCTCCAGCACCCGGCGGAAGAGGAAGCCCTCACCGGGAGCGGGCGTGCCGAACATGATCGTGGAGGTGACGGCGACCAGGCGGCGCACGCCGTGCACGGTCATGGCGCTGATCATGTGCGTGGCGCCGGCGGAGTACACACTGACCGGTTCACGGCCGAACGGCACGCCGAGCGCCGAGATCACCACGTCGTGCCCGGCCACCACGTGCTCGACCGCGTCCGGGTCGAGCACGTCCGCCCCGGCCACCCGCACCCGTGCCCCCCGCACCGGGAAGGCCTCGGGATGGCGGGTGACGGCGGTGACACGGTGGCCGGCCGCGCTCGCCCGCTCGACGACCAGCCGGCCGGTGGGCCCGTTCGCCCCGAAGACGACGATGTTCTTGATGCTCCGCACGGTGGACTCTCCTTCGACCGCTGCCCGTCGCGGTGTTCCGGCGTTGCGCCGTTCCCGCGTTTCCACGGACCAGAGGACGAAGGGCCCCACGATGTGACATCACGGCGGCGGAAGGGCCGACGGCGGCGCAGTAAGCGCATACCGACCACTCAGTTTGGCGAAAAGGCAGCGCGGTTCCGGGGCTCCGAGTAGCGTGCGTGACCCGCAGCACCCTCCCCACGCCACCTCCCACCCCGCACCTCTCTTCCAGAGCCGCCACTCGAGGAGCCCGGGATGTCCCACCCCGCTCACGATCCCCCGCCGCCGTACGGCACGTATCCCCCGACGCCGTACGCCGCGCACCCCTCGCCGTCGTACACCGCGAACCCCTCGCCGTCGTACGCCACGTACCCCTGGCAGCCGTCACCGCCCGCACCGGAGCCGGACGCGCGACGGTCGCCGCGACGGGAGGCGCTCGGGCACCACAGCGACCTGCGGATCCTGCGCGGCGCCTACCGCTGGCAGCGGCGCGTGGCCACCCTCACCGCGCTCGGGTACTTCACGCTCTTCCTCATCCTGTCCGCCTTCGCGCCGTCCTTCATGACGGACGACGGCCCGGGCGGGCTGCCCGTCGGGCTGCTGCTCGCCCTCGCCCAGCTCCCGGTCACCCTGCTGGCGATCTCGCTGTACGAGTACACCGCGCGCCGGTACGTCGACCCGATCGCGGACCGCATACGCCGGCAGGCCGAGCTGGACAGCAGGCGGGGGGCGGTGCGATGACGCTCTTCAGCGGCCCGCCCCAGGCGATGTCCCTGGTGGCGTTCACCAGCGTCGCCACCATCACCCTGCTGCTGTGCGTGATGACCGGCCCGGACCGGGACGACCTCGACGAGTTCTACACCGGCTACAGCTCCCTGTCCCCCATGCGCAACGGCCTGGCCATCGCCGGCGACTACATCTCGGCGGCCAGCGTGCTGGGCACGGGCGGGGTGATCGCCCTGTGCGGCTACGACGGGATCGTGCTGGCGCTGAGCACGGCGCTGTCACTGATGCTGATGATGTTCCTGCTGGCCGAACCCCTGCGCAACGCGGGCCGGTTCACCATGGGGGACGCGCTGGCGCGCCGGATGCCGGGGCGGGCCGTACGGATGACGGCGTGCGCGGTGACCATCGCCGCGCTGGTGCCCCTGATGCTGGTGCAACTGGCCGGCACGGGCCAGCTGCTGGCCTTCATCCTCGGGTTCTCCAGCGACTCGCTCAAGACGGGCTGTGTGATCGGCCTGGGCGCGCTGATGATCAGCTACGCGGCCATCGGCGGGATGAAGGGAACGGCCCTCATCCAGATCCTGAAGATCGTGATGCTGCTGGGGTCCGGGGCCGTGGTCGCCCTGCTCATCCTGCGGCGGTTCGACTGGGACCCCGGCGCCCTCTTCCACACGGCGGCGCGGCAGAGCGGGGTCGGGGAGGCCTTCCTGCACTCGGGGATCGAGTTCGCGGGTGGTTCCAGCCCCCGCCTCGACATGATCACCTCCGAGCTGACGGTGGTCCTCGGCGGTGCCTGCCTGCCGCACATCACCATGCGCACCTACACCGCCTCCAGCGCACGGCAGGTGCGGCGGTCGATGTCCTGGGCGGTGTCGTGCGTGGCGCTGTTCGTGCTCGTCGTCACCGTGGTCGGCTTCGGCGCCACCGCGCTCGTCGGACGCACGGTGATCGCGCGGGCCGACCCTCAGGGCAACACCGCCTATCTGCTGGGCTCACGGGCCGCGTTCGGGGCGGACGTCTCGACCGGAGAGACGTTCCTGTTCACCGCCGTCACCACGGCCCTCTTCCTGACGCTGCTCGCCTCGGTCGCCGGAATGATCCTGGCCTGCGCCAACTCCCTCGCCCACGACGTCTTCGCCGCCCGTGTGCAGGAGATGCCGGCGCGCCGCGAGATGACGCTGGCCCGCCTCTCGGCGCTGGCGGTGGGCGTTCCCACGATCCTGCTGGCCACGCTGGTCCAGCACCGCAGCCTCCAGCCGCTGGTGACGCTGAGCTTCTGCCTGGGCGCCTCCGCCATCGCGCCCGCCCTGGTCTACAGCCTCTTCTGGCGCCGTTACACCCGAACGGGCCTGCTGAGCACCCTGATCGGCGGCACCCTCGCGGTGCTGCTGCTGATGCCGGGCACCAACCTCGTCTCCGGCTCGCCGGTCGCCGCCTTCCCCGACGCCGACTTCAACTACTTCCCCTTCACCACGACCGGCCTGGTCACCATCCCCCTCGGCTTCCTGTTCGGCTGGCTGGGCACGCTGGCCTCCGGCCGGGCGAAGGCGGAGGAGCAGCGGCACCAGTACGAGTCGGTGGAGGGCTGGATCCTGGCGGGGGCGGTGCGGAGGGGGAGCTGACCCGAGGAGGGCCGGCGGCCCCGTGCCACGCCGCACGGGCGGGCCCTACTCGGCCCAGGCCCGCCCGGTCAGTGCGGTGATGCTGTTCTGCACGGTGTCCATCTGGGCCCGTACGTCGTCCCACATCTCGCCGTGCTCGCGCAGCACCCGTTCGGTCTCGCGGGCGATCCGGTCCGCCCGCAACCGGGCCTCGGCCAGCACTTCGGCCGCCCGTGCCCGTGCCTCCTCCGGCGCCCGCCGCTCCTGCTCCCGGGCGTCCGCGAGGGCCTGTTCGGCCGCCGCCAGCGCGGCCTCGGCCGTCTCGAGGCGCCGGGCGTGCTCGGCCTCCAGCGCGGCCTGACGCCCGCTCTCCTCCCGCTCCGCCTCGGCGAGCCGGGCGGCGTGCTCACGGGACTGCTCGGTGAGCATCCCGGAGGTGCGCTGCCGCATCTCGCGCAGGGCCGCCATGGCCTCTCCGCGGCTCGCCTTCACCTCGCGGCGCACGGAGATCCGCAGTTCCTCGGCCTCCGCCTGGGCGGTGAGGAGCCGCTGCCGGGCCCGTTCCTCGGCCTCGGCGCGTACGGCGTCGGCGTGCGCCCGAGCGGCCTTGAGCACGGCGTCCGCGTGCTCCCGCGCCGACTCCTGAAGCTGCCGGGCCTCCTGCCGCGCCTGCTCGCGCACCGTCTGCGCCTCCCGTTGCCCCAGCTCGTACAGCCGCCGGGCGCCCTCCCCCAGCGACTCGTAGGTCTGCTCACCGATCCGGTCGACGGCCTCCCGCAGGGCGGCGAGCTCCGCCTCCATGTTCTTGGCCAGCACGGTCAGCCGGGCGGCTCGCTCCCAGGCGGCGTCGCGTTCGTCGGAGAGGGCGTCCGCACAGGCGTTCACCTGGCTGGGACGGTAGCCACGCCCCCGTACGACCACGAAGCCGTGAAACACGGCCGATGACCTGGAGGCGCTGCCCATCCTGAACCCCTCTCCGCAGAAGCCTCGCCGAGCGGATGCGACACGATGATTTCGCGCACATCTTGAGGTATTGGGCGGAAATGTTCATAACGCGACACTCCGGACGTACGATTCGATCGCCCGCCGAACACAAAAAGGCCGGGTGGGGTCGTACCGGTCGTACGACCCCACCCGGCCCGTTCGGCGTCATCCGGCCTCATCCGGCCTCGTCCGGCATCATCCGGCCGCAACCGGCCTCGTCGGCCTCACACGCCGTCAGATGCTCACGCGCTCACAGCAGGCCGTCCCACATCTGCTCCAGCAGCACCGACCACCAGCTCTCCGGCGAACCGAGCGCCGCCGGGTCCAGGGCGGTCAGCTGGGCCTGGAAGTCGACGGTCCAGCGGCCCGCCTGCTCCTGGTTCAGACCGTGGCGCAGCCGCCACATCCGCCCGAGCAGCGCCAGGCAGCGCGCGAACTCCGGCAGGCCGGTGTTCACGAACTGCGGCGGCACGGACGTACCGCCCGGCCCCGCCTCCACCGGCACCGCGACGATGTTGGCCGTGCCGTACTGCACGCAGATCGCCTTGCCGAAGTCGCTGCCCATCACCAGGTACGAGCCCGCGTCCGGGGCCGGCTGCACACCGCGCTCGGCCGCCAGTTCGGCCAGCGTCGGCACCGGCCGCCCCGGCTGGGCCTGCGCCCAGAAGAACGGACCCATGTCCATCGGCAGACCCGCCACCACCAGCGTGTGCGCCACGACCGGCGGCACGCCCTGGCGGGACACCGCCGCCTGCTCGAACCGGAACACGCCCGGCCCGAAGGCCGCGCCGAGTTCCTGGGCGATGCCCTCCGGCGCGACCGGCGGCACCGCCTGCACCGGCGGGATCGGCGCCCGGACCGGGGCCGGACGGGCGGGCCCGTCGGCCACCTGGTGCAACTCACCCTGATGGGCGAGGAGCTGCGCCATGCCCTGCTGCCGGCTCGCATGGTCGGTGCCGTACGGCGCGATCGACGTGATCCGCGCCTGCGGCCACTGCTCACGGATCATCCGCGCGCAGTAGGCGCCCGGCAACTGACACGACTCCAGCTCGGTGTGCAGCTCCAGCACCTGGTCCGGCGGCACGTTCATGGCGCGCAGCTCGTGGAAGATCTGCCACTCCGGGTGCGGCATGCCCGGCGCCGAACGCCGGATCAGCTGCTGCTCGGAACCGTCCTGGGCGCGGTAGCGCAGCACGGCCTGGTAGCCGGGACCGACGGTCGGCTGGCTCTGCTGGGGATAGCCGTAGGCCGGAGGCTGCTGACCGGGCACGGGCTGACCGGGCACGGGCGGCTGACCGGCTACGGGCTGACCGGGCGGTGGCATGGCGCCCGGGGGCATGGGCTGCGGCGGCTGCGGGGCCCCCGGAGGCGTACCGGGAACGCCGGGGGCACCCGGGGCGCCCGGGGCCGGCGGTGGCGGAGGCGTGCCGGGGCCGCCAGGCGTGGGCCCGGCCAGCATGGTCGCCGCGTGGTGCACGGCGCCCTGCCCGGTTCCCGGCGCGCCGGGGACACCCGGGGTGCCCGGAGCACCCGGAGCACCCGGAGCGCCGGGCGCACCCGGCGGCTGCGGCGGCCCGGGGACACCCGGAGCGGCGGGCGGTCCCGGCGGACCGGGCGGCTGCGGGACGCCGCCACCCTGACTGGGGTCGGCGAGCATCGTGGCGGCGTGGTGGACACCGCCCGGAGGCGTACCGCCGGGCGTGCCGGGCGCACCCGGGGTGCCCGGAGCCCCTGGCGGGGGAGGCGTCGGCGGACCGGCGGGGCCCCCGGGCCCGGAGTGACCGTCGGGCCCGAGCGACGAGACGAGCTGGGTCGGCACGTACCCGCCCGCGGCACCGGAGGCCCCCGGCGCACCTGGGGCACCCGGGGCACCGGGCGCGGGCGGCGCGGAAGCCGCGCCCGGCCGCGCACCGGGTGTCCCGGGGGCGCCCGGCGGCGGAGGCGTGGGCGAGCCGCCCCGCGCACGGCGCGGCGGAGGCGCCGCCTTGCTCGTCGCTGCGTCCGCGATGTCACCGGCGTTCGGCGCGAGAGGCCGTCCGGGACCGGCCGGCGGCGCAGTGGCCTGGGCGCCCGGAGCCGGGGCGCCCGGAGCGCCCGGAGCGCCGGGAGCGCCGGGACCCTGCGGGTAGCCGTACGACGGAGGGGCCGGCGCCGGAGGCGGAGTACCCGGACCCGCCGGAACCCCCGCGTCCGGAGCACCCGTGGCCCCGGCGCCACCGGGCGCACCGGAGGCACCAGGTGCACCAGGCGCACCGGGACCCTGCGGGAAGCCGTACGACGGAGCGGCCGGCGCCGGAGGCGGAGTGCCCGGCCCCTGCGGATAGGCGTTCGACGGACCGCCCGGCGGCGGAGGGGGCGTGCTGCCCTGGGGTGCGCCGGAGGGCGCACCCGGGACGCCCGGGGCTCCCGCGGCTCCCGGGTCGTCGAGGGCAGGCGCCAGAGCCGTTCGCGGAAGTTGGCTGCCGCCCTCCATCAACGCCGTCTTGGCGTCCGGAGCGGCGGCCGGAGGCGGAGTGTCGTCGTCGGCGTCGCTCAGCGGCGGCGCGAACACGGTCGCGGGCAGCGGTACGGAACGGTCGTCCCCGCCGTCGGCGTTGGTGTCCGTCCCGGCCCACGGGGTCGCCCCGGCGGGCGCACCGGTGACACCCGCCGCGGCGGGCGCCGCGGGAGCACCCGTGCCGGCCCCGGCCGGCCCGCTCACCGGCACCCCGGCCTGCGTCCGGGGCAGCGCGTCGCCCCCGGCGCCCGCACCCGCACCCGCACCGGACCCGGGACCGGAAACCGGGTCCGCACCCGCATCGGCCCCCGGCCCACCGCTGCCACCGCGCCGGTCCGGGATCCCGAGCTTGTCCGCCGCCTCCTGCAACCACTCCGGCGGGCTCAGCAGGAACGACGTCTGGTTCAGGTCCACCCGGGCGGGCGGCGCCGCGGCCGCCCGGTCGGCCTCGCCGTCCGGGCCGCCGTACTCCTCCTCGTACCGGCGGATCACCTCGCCCACCGGCAGCGCTGGCCACAACGTGGCCTCCCCGCTGTCCCGCGCGATCACCAGCCGCTGCGCACCGCCGTCCGAACGCGGCCCGTCCGCACGGTCCTCGGCCCACACCACGAAACCGAGGCCGAACTCCCGTACCCGCACCTCCCGGTGCTGGTACGACGGCACATCACCGTTGATCCACTCTTCCGCGCGCTCCTGCGCCTGCGCGAAGGTCACCATCGCCCGACCTCACTCCCCCACCGACGACACGGAAGACGGCGCGGACGGCACCGGCACGGCCCGTGCGAAACCGCCGTCCACCATCAGGTTCGCCACCGTCTCCAACTCCGGCGGAGAGCCAGCCAGCCGGGACAGGAAGGCGTCGAAGTCCGCACCGCACGGCAGCAGCAGCCGCTCCACGCGCTCGGCCTGCGACCACGACGGATCGACGTCCCGCACGTCGTCGTACGCGCAGAACCACACCGACCCGGCCCGCTCGCCCCGCACCTTCACGGCCAGCAGCCCGCCCTGCACGAAACCGACCCCCAGATAGTCCTTGGTCAGGTGGTCGCGCAGACACTTGTTGACGTACACCAGGTCGTTGACCGCCGCCTCCTCACGCACCGTGAAGAACGGCTGGTCGATCAGCAGCCCCAGTTCCGCGTCCAGCGCCGTCCCGACCGGCGCGCAACCGCCCGCCGCCTTCAGGAACGACCGGTACGCGCCCGGCAGCCGGTACCCCAGGTCCTCCTCGACCCCCTGCACCTGCTGCTCCGTCACCGCCACACCCGACTTCGGCAGCCCGAAGTGCGCCGGCCGGGTCTCCTGCAACGGCCGGGTGCCGCGCTTGGTCTGGTCGACGTTCGCGGTCGCGATCCCGCCGTGATGGCGCAGCAGCGCCTTCACCTCCACCGGGACCAGCTCCAGGCGCCGGGTGCCCGCCACGTGGTGCCAGGTCCAGCCGTGCGGGGTCGCCACGTTCGGCACCGTGTCCCACAGCTCGTGCCCGGACGCCGCCAGCGCCGCGTTCGCGGAGACGTAGTCCGTCAGCCGCAACTCGTCGACGCCGAAGCCCTCCGGCGGGTCGGCGATCTCCGCCGCCGCCCGCGCGTACGGCGAGAAGTCGGGGTGACCACGCTCGTCCACCCGTACCCCTCTCGGGTGACGGGCGGCCCGCACCGGGTCCGGGAAGTGCACGACCTGCCCGGCATAGGCCGCGTTCGGCGGCGCGGCTTGCCCCCCAGCCTGGCGGCTGGGCGGTGCCCCCAGCCCGAGCCGACCTGATGTCATGGCGGTTGCCCCCTGCGGCACTCTGTACGGCCCACGGCGGGACGGCTGCTGACGCCGTACCGCCAAGACCCGTATCGACTACTTCTCTCCAACGCGTCGACCGCGCGCATCGCGGCGTGCCGACAGCCTATGCGGTACGCCGACACCGGTCACCGGGCCTCCACCCACCGGCCACCCACTCCCCATCACCCCGCCGTGACCAGCCGTCACCCCACCGTGACACACCGCCCCGGCCCGGGCGTGTCGCGGCGCCCCAGCTTCCGCAGCCGCCACGCGATTTGGCACTCTGTGTCCTCCGGGGGGATGCTCGGGAGGGGATGATGATCATGAACGCGACGCAGACGGGACCGCATGCCGGTGCCTCCGGCGATCCGAGGATCGGCTGGAGCAGCACCGAGACGCCCCACGCGCCCGCCCTCCGCCACCGCCGCGACGGCATACTGCCCACCATCGCCGCCGCCCTGTCGGTACGCGGCGCCACCCTCACCGGCACCGCCGCCCGCGGCGAGGAACCCCCCGCCCTGCACCCCCTCGTCCAGGACTTCCTCGACACCCTCACCAGTGCCCAGCGCGACCGCTTCACCGGCCGCTGCGCCGAGACCATCCTCATCTCCCGGCACATCAGCGCCGCCGACGCCGGCCGCAGCAAACGCGCCTCCCGCAAACCCATGACCAACGGCGAGGCCCGCAAAGCCCTCAAACAGGCCAAACTCACCGCCCGCCGCATCCGCGAGGACGGCGACCCCCTGCACGGCAGCTTCGCCACCCCCTGCCGCGCCTGCACCGCGCTCAGCGCCCACTTCGGCGTCCGCATCGTCGACCCCGCGGACGGCGAAGCCTGACGACCCGCACACCCGGCCACGCGCACCGCACCCCCACCACGGCCACGACGATCGAAGGGCAGATGCACGCCGACCGCCACACCACCACCCGCTTCGCCGTACCCGTCGACGCCGCCCTGCGCGCCGCCGGCTGGCAACCCGGACGCTGGGACATAAAGCAGGCCGAAGTGTGGGCCGACGCCCTGCGCGACCACGCCTCCCCGGCCGGCCACCGGCACACCGTCTTCCCCGCCGCCGTCGAGGCCTGGGCCGAATTCGGCGGCCTGCGCATCACACCCACCGGCAGCGGCCGCCAGATCGCCCCGGCCACCCTCGACCTCGACCCGCTGCACGGCCTCCACATGGCCCGCACCCTCGGCGACCTCGGCCGCGCCCTCGACACGGAGGTCTGCCCCCTCGGCACCGAGACCGACACCGAGTCCCTGCTCGCCGTCGACACCGAGGGCCGCGTCTACGCCCTCGACCACACCGGCGACTGGTACCTCGGCCCGGACATCGACCAGGCCCTGTCGGCCCTCATCTCCGGCATAGCCCCGGTACGCCTGACAGCAGGCTGACGCACGAGCCGAACCCGAACCGGACGCGACCCGGACACCAGCCGGACCGAAGCCGAACACGCACCGGACACCAGCCGGACGGAAGCCGAACACGAACCGGACACCAGCCGGACGCGAGCCGGAACCGACGCGGGGGCAGGGCCTACGCGGCCGGAATCACCGCCGACACCCGGAAACCACCGGCCTCCGTCGGCCCCGACACGAACACGCCGCCCAGCGCCACGACCCGCTCCTTCATCCCGAGCAGACCGTTCCCACCGGACGGCAACCGCGCCGACGACGCCGACGACGGCTCCGGCGGCGGCTCGTTCTCCACCTGCATCGCGATCTCCGACCCCCGATGCGCGAGCCGCACATGCGTCTTCGCCCCCGCCGCGTGCTTGTGGACGTTGGTCAGCGCCTCCTGCACCACGCGATAGGCGGTCTGCTCGATCTCCGGGCCGTAGGACCGCGCCTCCCCCTCCACCGACAGATCCACGACCATCCCCGCGGCCGCCGACTGCCCGACCAGCTCCTCCAGCTCCGCCAGACACGGCCCCTCGGCACCGCCCGGCTCACCGGCCGCCCGGGAGGCCGCGGCAGCGGCGGCCACCCCCACGGCGACCAGCGGCACGGAAGCGGAAGCCCGCTCACGGCGCCGCCGCCCCTGCCCGTCCCCACTGCGCAGCACCCCGAGCATCTCCCGCAGCTCGGTCAGCGCCTGCCGCCCCATGTCGCCGACGAGCGCGGCATTGCGCACCGCCTTCTCGGGATCCTTCCGGGCCACCGCCTGCAACGCGGCGGCGTGCACGACCATCAGACTCACCCGGTGCGCGACGACGTCGTGCATCTCCCGGGCGATCCTCGTCCGCTCCTCGTTGCGGGCCCACTCGGCCCGCTCCTCCGCCCGCTCCGCGAGCAGCTGCAACTCCCGCTCCAGACTGTCCGCCCGCTCCCTGAGCGACTCCATCAGCCGCCGCCGGGCACCGACGTACAGCCCCAGAAGAAGAGGAGGAGCGGTCAGCCCGAGCGAGGTCGTCACGGCGGCGAACGGAACGAACCAGTCCCCGAGGGAGAAATCCCCGCGCGCCATGTCCTGCCGCACCCGCACGAACGTCACGATCATCGTGCCGAGGAACGACATCCCGGCCAGCGCCCCGATGATCCGCCGCGGCAGCTCGCACGCGGCCAGGGTGTACAGCCCGACGATCCCCATCAGGAAGCCCATCTGGGCCGGCGTGACGGCGATCGCCACCAGCACCACGGCGATGGGCCACCGCCGCCGGATCAGCAGCACCGACCCGGCCAGCACCCCGAACACGATG
>NZ_JBEXZD010000084.1:0-37662 GCF_040628575.1 Streptomyces sp. NPDC006393 | reverse complement strand
TCGGTCCAGGAGCCGTCGTAGTTCTTGACGTTCTCGACGCCCAGCAGCTCGTGCAGGACGAACCAGGTCAGCGCGGAGCGCTCACCGATGCGGCAGTAGGCGATGGTGTCCTTGGCGAGGTCGACGTTCTCCTCGGCGTAGAGGGCCTTGAGGTCCTCGTCCGACTTGAAGGTGCCGTCGTCGTTGGCGTTCTTCGACCACGGGATGTTCTTGGCGGAGGGAACGTGGCCCGGGCGCTGCGACTGCTCCTGCGGCAGGTGGGCCGGGGCGAGCAGCTTGCCGGAGAACTCGTCGGGCGAGCGGACGTCGACCAGGTTCTCGGCGCCGATGGCCTTCACGACGTCGTCGCGGAAGGCGCGGATGGAGGTGTCCTGCGGCTTGGCCTTGTACTCGGTCTTCGCGCGCTCGGGCACGTCCGTGCCGTCGACCAGCTCGCGGGCGTCCAGCTCCCACTTCTTGCGGCCGCCGTCGAGGAGCTTGACGCCCTCGTGGCCGTAGAGCTTGAAGTACCAGTAGGCGTAGGACGCGAACCAGTTGTTGTTGCCGCCGTAGAGGATCACCGTGTGGTCGTTGGAGATGCCCTTCTCCGACAGGAGCTTCTCGAAGCCGGCCTGGTCGACGAAGTCACGGCGCACCGGGTCCTGGAGGTCCTTGGTCCAGTCGATCCGGATGGCGTTCTTGATGTGGTTCTTGTCGTACGCGGACGTGTCCTCGTCCACCTCGACGATGGCGATGGTCGGGTCGTCCAGGTGCTCCTGCAGCCAGTCGGCGTCGACCAGGACGTCGGTGCGGCTCATGCTCAATCTCCTCCGGGGCAGTTGCGGCGGGGTGTGCGAGTGAGAGGGGGCGCACCGGTGCGTGGCGGCGGTGGTACGCCGGCGTACGGGGCGCGGGGACGGCCCCGGATCAGGTGCGGGGCCGGCGGAGGCGGGAGGCGGGGCTCCCGCTCAGAAGGGGCGACAGAGCATGGCGGCAACGCGGCACAGGTCTACTGCCCGCCGCTTCGTGAGATCCGCCTGTCGCTTCATGTGCCCGATCGTAGGGAGGGACGGGCGGACATGTCACCGGCGTGTCGCATGATGAGACGGGACCATCCGCGATGCGGGACCGAAGCGGCATCGAGGCCGTCCCGGCGCGGGGTCCGGCGGCCGGCGTCCGTCGTCGCATCTGCGCTGCGGACGGCGCCGTCTCGCCAGTCGGACATCACCCGGCCAGCTTGACGTTCGACCCCTTCACGGTGATCCGCACGCCGTCCTTGGCCGCCTGCACCGAGTCCAGCTTGATGTCGCCCGGCAGCTGGTCGATCGCCTGCTGGAAGTCGGTGATCGACCGGAACCGGCTCTCGATCAGCCGAACGCCCGCGAGCCTCGGCAGGGAGTCGGCGTGCACCTGCACCTTGTCGTTGCGCACGGTGACCGAGCTGAGCACGGAGATCGGCTCGGGCAGCAGGGAGAACTTGACGGCGACCCTGATCTTGCCGTTGCCCCCGTACGACAGGCCGACCACCTGGGCCTTGATGCCGAGGCCGACGTCGGTGGGCTCGGACTTGGCGGTCTTCAGCAGCTCGTCGTAGGCGATGGTCGCGGTGCCGGTGGCGCTGTCCGCGGTGGCGGAGCTGTAGTCGCCCGAGAACCTCACGCCCTTCATGTCGGCCTCGAGGTCGTCGATACGGATCTTCTGCGTGCCGTTGCCCGTGGCCGCGTCGTAGTCCTTGATGCCGACCTCGACGTCGTCCAGCTCGCCGCTCGCCAGCTGGGTGAGGAACGGGAAGCCGTTGATGGACACGTCCGGGGTGCTCGCCAGGTTCTCCGTGGACCTCAGCTTGTCGGCGGCCTCGCTCTGTGCGAAGTGCACCGCCACCCGGTCGACCACGACGAACAGCACGCCGAGGATGACGACGACGATCAGCAGTACCCGCAGCGCGCGCATCCGGTGTTCCCCCACCCTCGGCGGTCCGGGGCGGCCGGACGGCCGCCCTTCGCGAGCGTAACGCCCGCCGGACGCACGGACGGGTGATTGTCGATCAGCTGTGACAGACACCTGTGACAGAGCGGTGGCGTCACCCCAGCGCCCGCCCCAGCACCCACACCACCGGTGCCGCCGCCGTCAGCGGGAGGGCGACGCCGGCCGTGAAGTGCACGAAGCGCGAGGGGTAGTCGTAGCTTGCCGCGCGATGGCCGATCAGGGCGCACACCGCCGCGCCCGCGCCCAGGAGCGCGCCCTTGGAGCCCAGGTCCGTCATGCCGCTGGCGGCGATGCCCGCGCCCGCCGCGGCGAGCAGCGAGACGACCACGGAGGCCGCCGTCGGCAGCGGCAGGGCACGCGCCAGGACGGCCACGGCGACCGCCACCGCGCCGACCGCGACCGCGTCGGCGCCGACCGCCAGATACCCGGCCGCGAGGATCGCCAGCGCCGCCGCGGCGACGGTCGCCATCAGGCCGTACATCCGTTCGTCCGGGTCGGCGTGGGAGCGCAGCTGGAGGACCAGGGAGAGCAGCACCCACACCCCGAGCGTGCCGAGGATCGCCGCGGGCGCGTGCTCGCGGCCCGCGCCCAGCACCGCCGCGTCCGCGGCGAGCGCGCCCGCGAAACCGAGGGCGATGCCCTGCCGGGCGGGCCACATGCCGTTCAGCCGGAACCAGCCGGCGGCGGTCACGGCCTGGAGCGCCACCAGCGGCACGAGCAGCGCGTACGTGCCGATCTGCGCCGCGCCGGCCAGCAGCAGTCCCAGCAGCGCCGTGAGCGCGGCCGGCTGCATGCCGGGTTCGATGATCGGTGAGCGGCCCTCGGCACGGGCGCGCTGGGCGTCGGTGACGCGGGCGTTGCCGGCGAGGGTCGCGGGACCGTAGGCGGGCTCGGCGCCGTCCGGGGCGGCCGTGGCGGAGGAGGCGGCGGGGGCCGCGGGCGCGGGCGCCGGAGTCGGGGTCGGGGTCGGGGTCGGCTGGTGGTTCACCGGGGGCAGATAGGCCGTCTGTGCGGCCGGCTCGGCCGCCGCGGGGACGGGCCGGGCATGGGTCTGGGTCTCCCACGTCTGGCCCTGCCACTGCTGCGTGTACTGCTGCTGGTCGGCATGCGGGTCGCCGTACGCCTGCTGCTGCCCGGGCCAGGGCTGAGGCTGCTGGTGCTGCTGGTGCTGTTGATGCTGCTGCTGAAAGTGGGGCTGCTGGGGCTGGGGCTGGGGCTGGGGCTGCTGTGCGTACGGGTCGTGGCTGCCCTGGTACGAGCCTCCGTACGGGTCGTCGTACGAGTTGTCGTACGCGCCCTCGTAAGCGCCCTGGTACGGGGAACCCGGGGCCCCAGAGGCCCCCGGGGCGCCCTCATACGGCTGGTCGGTCATCGCTCACCCTCCTGCGAACGGGGGGAGCACCTCGACCGTGCCGCCCTCGGTCAGCCGTACCGTGTCGTGATCGCGCGTCCCCACGGGGTCGCCGTCGATGAGGAACGAGCAGCGCAGCAGGACGCGGGCGAGTTCGCCCGGGTGGCGCTCGCGCACCGCGTCGAGCGCCTCGGCGAGCGTCCCCGCCTCGTACGGCTCCTCGGCGACCCCGGCCGCGGCCTTCGCGGCCGCCCAGTAGCGCACCGTGACCTTTGCCATCCCGTTCCTCGACTCACTCGGCAATGAACAGGGAAAGGCTAGCCCGCCTGCGCCAGGCACCAGCGCCCGATGCGGTGCAGCAGCTCGTCGGCGGCGGCGTTCTCGGCGTGGCCCATGCCGGGCTCCAGCCAGAGTTCGCCGTGGTCACCGGCGGCCGTGGCCAGCATCCGGGGATGGTCGAGGGGGAAGTAGGCGTCCCGGTCGCCGTGCACGATCAGCAGAGGCGTGGGCGTGATGAGCGGGACCGACTCGACGGGGGACAGCGGGACGGGGTCCCAGTCGCGGTGGTGGATGCGGGTGCGCAGGCCGTAGCGGCTCAGCAGGCGGCCCTCGGGGCGCATGACGAGCCAGTGCAGCCGGCGCATGGGGGCCGTGCCCCGGTAGTACCAGCGCGCGGGGGCGCTGACCGAGACCACCGCGTCCGTCCGCGCCACTTCCCGGGTCTGCCCCTGCCCCGGCGTCTCCCGAGCCTCCTCCCGGACCTTCCGGGCGGCCTCCCAGGCCTCCCAGGCCTCCCGAACCTCCCGGGCGTCCGATCGGGAGCCGTACAGCGCCGCGTGCCGCAGCACCACGGAGCCGCCCATGGAGAAGCCGACGGTCGTCACGCGGGTGTGCCCGAGGCAGCGCGCCCACGCCACCGCCGCCGCCAGGTCCAGCACCTCCCGGTCACCGACCGTCGAGCGCCCGTCGGAGGCCCCGTGGCCGCGGAACGAGAACGTGACCACGGCCCCGTACCGGCCCAGCGTCCGCGCCACCCGGCGCACGTGCGGCCGGCCCAGGTCGCCGGTGAAACCGTGTGCGATCACGAACACTCCGTCCGAGCCGTGCCCGCCGGTCGCGCCCGGTTCGTACACGGCGTCGATCGCCACCCCGTCCGCCGTGGTCAGGAACCTCCTGACACGTGTCCGCGGCGGCGTCTCAGACTCCGGGACGATCGTCGAACGCGCCACATGACCTGCCGTATCCGAGCTCATGTCGGCTATTCTGCTGGGAAGAGGACTCGGGCAGCGAAGCCCCCGGGTCCTTTTGTGCTTTCGGAAGCGTTGTATACGACGCGGGAAACCGCAGGTGTACGGGCCGTCGATCGCACAGCGGCCGTCAAGGCCGCAGCGGGTCCCAGGGGCGCGGGATTCGCAGCACGCAAAGAAGGGCGAAGCAGTGCCGCCTACGTCCTCGCCGGGACCCGAGGAGGAACCAGACGCCATGGACGAGCGAACCGTGCACGAACATACGACCCAGGCAGGTGGGGCGCGATGAGTTCACTGCTGCTCCTGACCAACGCCCTTCAGCCGTCGACGGAGGTGCTTCCCGCCCTCGGTCTGCTGCTGCACAACGTGCGCGTGGCTCCGGCGGAGGGTCCGGCGCTCGTGGACACCCCGGGTGCCGACGTCATCCTGGTCGACGGGCGGCGCGACCTGCCGCAGGTGCGCAGCCTGTGCCAGCTGCTGCGCTCCACCGGCCCCGGCTGTCCGCTGATCCTCGTCGTGACGGAGGGCGGCCTGGCGGCCGTCACCGCCGACTGGGGCATCGACGACGTGCTGCTGGACACCGCCGGTCCCGCCGAGGTCGAGGCACGGCTGCGGCTGGCCATGGGCCGCCAGCAGATCGTGGGCGACGACTCGCCGATGGAGATCCGCAACGGCGACCTGTCGGTGGACGAGGCGACGTACAGCGCCAAGCTCAAGGGCCGGGTGCTGGACCTCACCTTCAAGGAGTTCGAGCTGCTGAAGTACCTCGCGCAGCACCCGGGGCGCGTGTTCACCCGCGCCCAGCTGCTCCAGGAGGTCTGGGGCTACGACTACTTCGGCGGCACCCGGACCGTCGACGTCCACGTCCGGCGGCTGCGCGCCAAGCTCGGGCCCGAGCACGAGTCGCTGATCGGCACCGTGCGAAACGTCGGCTACCGCTTCGTCACCCCCGAGAAGAGCGACCGCACCGCGGACGAGGCCAAGAACAAGGCGAAGACCGAGAAGGCCCGGACGCCCGCGGACGACACGGACTCCGCCGCCGCCGCTGTCCGGGCCGGGGCCCGCGCGAAGGCCTGACCCGCGTCGGGCACGAGCGGGCCGGGCGCAGGCGCGAGCGGGGCCGGGAGCAGGCGCGATAGGGCCGAGGCCGAGAGCAGGCCCGAGCAGCCCCTGGGGCGGGCGCGAGCGGGCGCCAGGGGCCGGGGCGCGAGCGGGGCCGGGAGACGGCCCGTGTGGACGGCGGAGTGCGCCCGGAAGGGCCGCTCCGTACGGCCGGAGTGCGCCCGGGAAGGGCCGCTCCGTACGGGCGGAGTGCGCTCGGATGCGGGGCCCGGGGCGTGCTCGTCGGCGTGGTGGGCGTTGCGGGCGCACATCCAAGCTTTGATACGCCCTGCCCCGGGCGGATCCATCCGCGTAGACTCCGCGCGTGGCAAAGGTGACTCGGGACGACGTGGCGAGGCTGGCGGGGACTTCCACCGCCGTGGTCAGCTATGTCATCAACAACGGACCCCGGCCGGTCGCCCCGGCCACGCGCGAGCGTGTGCTCGCCGCGATCAAGGAACTGGGGTACCGGCCCGACCGGGTCGCCCAGGCGATGGCCTCGCGCCGCACGGACCTGATAGGGCTGATCATCCCGGACGCCCGCCAGCCCTTCTTCGGGGAGATGGCGCACGCGGTCGAGTGGGCCGCCGCCGAGCGCGGCAAGATGGTCCTGGTCGGCAACACCGACTACGTCGCCGAGCGCGAGGTCCACTACCTGCGCGCCTTCCTCGGTATGCGGGTCTCCGGCCTGATCCTGGTCAGCCACGCGCTGAACGACCAGGCCGCCGCCGAGATCGAGGCCTGGGACGCCCGGGTCGTACTGCTGCACGAGCGGCCCGAGGCCATCGACGACGTGGCCGTGGTCACCGACGACCTCGGCGGCGCCCAGCTCGCCGTACGCCACCTGCTGGAGCACGGCTACGACTACGTCGCCTGTGTGGGCGGCACCGCCGAGACACCGGCCGTGGGCGACCCGGTCTCCGACCACGTCGAGGGCTGGCGGCGGGCGATGGCCGAGGCGGGCCTGTCGACGGAGGGACGGCTCTTCGAGGCGCCGTACAACCGCTACGACGCCTACAAGGTCGGCCTGGAGATCCTCTCCGGCCCCGACCGGCCGCCGGCGATCTTCTGCTCCACGGACGACCAGGCGATCGGCCTGCTGCGGGCCGCGCGGGAGCTGCGCATCGACGTGCCGGGCGAGCTGGCCGTGGCCGGGTTCGACGACATCAAGGAGGCGGCGCTGACGGATCCGCCGCTGACCACCGTCGCCTCCGACCGGTCGACGATGGCCCGGGCGGCCGTGGACCTGGTGCTCGACGACGGGCTCCGGGTCGCCGGGTCGCGGCGGGAGCGGCTGAAGGTGTTCCCGTCACGGCTCGTGGTCCGGAAGTCCTGCGGCTGCGCGTAGCCCTCCCGGCTCGGCTCTCCGGCCCTCCCCGGCCGCCCTTATCCGGCCCCCCGGCAGCCCTTATTTCGGGCATACGCGGTTCTGTCGGGCTTTTCAGCGGGGACTCACGAAGCTCTCATGATCCCGGGACACTCTCAATGACATGACCGAGAGCTTCCGCCGCAGCGGCGCGTACGAGGACCCCCGGGGTGACGGGCAGGACCCGTTCCCGTACCGGCAGCAGCACGCCTCCTCCCCGGTGAACCCGGAGTGGCCGGCCCCGCCGGCGCATCCTCCGGCCTTCCCCCCGGCGTACCCGCCCGCGCAGCCCTCGCAGCCCCCGAAGAAGCGCGCCAAGGGCCCGGTCGCACTGCTCGCCGCCGTGGCGATCGCCGCCGCGGCCGTGGGCGGCGGCACCGCGTTCGCCTTCCAGGAACTGACCGGGAAGGACACGGTGGCCTCCAGCAGCACCAGCACCAACGTGGTGCCCACCGGCCAGCGGGGCAGCATCGCGGCGATCGCCAAGGCGGTCAGCCCGAGCGTGGTGGAGATCACCGCCTCCCTCGCGGGCGGCACGTCCACCGGCTCCGGCGTGATCATCAGCAGCGGTGGCGAGATCCTCACCAACAACCACGTCATAGCCGGAGCCTCCTCGGTCAAGGCCCGGACCAGCGACGGCAAGAGCTACACCGCGCAGGTCGTCGGCACCGACAGCTCCAAGGACCTCGCCCTGATCAAGCTGGACGGAGCCTCCGGCCTGAAGCCGGCGGCCCTCGGCAACTCCGACGGCGTCGCGGTCGGCGACCAGGTCGTCGCCATCGGCTCCCCCGAAGGCCTGACCGGCACCGTCACCAGTGGCATCGTCTCCGCCCTCGACCGGGACGTGACCGTCTCCACCGACGAGAACCAGGGACAGGGACAGGGCGACGGCCAGTGGCCGTTCGAGTTCGGCGGCCGCCACTTCAACGGCGACACCGGTTCCTCCACGACCACCTACAAGGCCATCCAGACCGACGCCTCCCTGAACCCGGGCAACTCCGGCGGCGCGCTCATCGACGCGAACGGCAACGTCGTCGGCATCAACTCGGCGATGTACTCGGCCGCCGCCGCCTCGGACTCGTCCAGCGCGGGCAGCGTGGGCCTCGGCTTCGCCATCCCGATCAACACCGTCAAGGCCGACCTGGCCAAGCTGCGCGCCGGCTCCCAGAGCTGACCGGAGCCGAAGCGACGGCGCCGACGACGAAGCCGACGGCCAACGGAACCCGCTGACCCACCGACCCCACCGACCCACCGACAGCGACACCGAGGACGACGACCAGCAGACCCAGCCAGCACCCCGCAACACCTCGCAGCAAGGAGTACGCCATGATCCAGCAGGTCGTGCACGAGTGGACCGAGACCGTCGACGCGAGCGTCCCCGCGGGCGTCTCCCTGACGCTGGCCGTAGCGAAGGAACTCCACAGCCCGGCGGACAACGCCGCCGACCGCCCCCCGCTGCCCCCGGCCGCCGTCCCCCAGCTGATGGGACTGCGCACCCCCGCCGGGCGCTCGCGCCGCCCCAAGGTGCCGCTGAGGCGGCTCACGGCCCTGGCCGCGTAAGGGGCGCGGGGCACCCTGGCTGCGTGACGGGCGCGGGGCACCCTGGCGGCGTGACAGGCCGCGAGGCCCCGTGCCCCACCCGGTGGGCGCGGAACGTGCGACGCTGGGAGCGTCCCTGCCGCTCCCCTGCCGACCGGCCCCAGGAAAGGCCGACCGGCCCGAGGAAACCCGAGGAACAACGACCGATGAGCCCCCTCGACGGCGACCGTGACCGCGACCGCGACCGTGACCTCCAGCGCATCCTGATCGTCGACGACGAGCCGGCGGTGCGCGAGGCACTCCAGCGCAGCCTCGCCTTCGAGGGCTACGACACCGAGGTCGCGGTCGACGGCGCGGACGCCCTGGAGAAGGCGGGCGCGTACGGACCGGACCTGGTCGTCCTCGACATCCAGATGCCCCGCATGGACGGCCTGACGGCCGCCCGACGCATCCGCGGGGCGGGCGACACCACCCCGATCCTGATGCTGACGGCCCGCGACACGGTCGGCGACCGGGTCACCGGGCTGGACGCCGGGGCGGACGACTACCTGGTCAAGCCGTTCGAGCTGGACGAGCTGTTCGCCCGTATCCGCGCTCTGCTGCGCCGCAGCTCCTACGCCGCGGCCGTGGCGGGCGCGGCGGACGAGGGCGACGCGCTCACCTTCGCCGACCTGCGCATGGACCTGGCCACCCGCGAGGTCACGCGCGGCGGACGGCAGGTGGAGCTGACCCGCACCGAGTTCACGCTGCTGGAGATGTTCATGGCCCATCCGCGCCAGGTGCTCACCCGTGAGCAGATCCTGAAGGCGGTCTGGGGCTTCGACTTCGAGCCGTCGTCGAACTCCCTCGACGTCTACGTGATGTACCTGCGACGCAAGACCGAGGCCGGCGGCGAGCCGCGCCTGGTGCACACGGTGCGCGGGGTGGGGTACGTCCTGCGGCAGGGCGGCGCGGAGTGAGCAAGGTCGCGCGCCGGTTCCGCTCGCTGCCGATCCGCTCCCGACTGGCGTTGCTGGTGGCGGCGGCGGTGGCGTTCGCGGTGGCGGCGGTCTCCATCGCCTGCTGGTTCGTCGTGCAGCGGCGGCTGTACAGCGAGGTGGACTCCCGGCTGGGCAGCTACGGCCGGGTCACCGCCACCACGGCGTCGTCGCTCGCCGCCGACTGCACGCAGACCACGGACGACTCGACCGGCGACATGCAGCGCTCGTTCCTCTACGTGCAGCTGGTGACGGCACAGGGCCGGTTCTGCGTGGACCCCCGCTCCGAAGGCGTGATCAAGGTCAGCGCCGTGGACAAGAAGGTGGCCGCCGCCCCCAACGTGCGGCAGCGCACCTTCCACACCGCCACCGACACACAGGGCAACAACGTCCGGGTGATGACCCTCGCCGTCCCGACGGGCCCCGGGCCCAACGCCGAGGCCTACCCGGGCATCGCCTTCATGCTCGCCCTGTCCCTGAAGGACACCGAGAAGACCCTCAGCGACCTGGCGCTGCTGCTCCTGCTCGTCTCCGGCCTGGGGGTCGTCGGGTCCGGA
This sequence comes from Streptomyces sp. NPDC006393, assembly GCF_040628575.1. Taxonomy (NCBI): domain Bacteria; kingdom Bacillati; phylum Actinomycetota; class Actinomycetes; order Kitasatosporales; family Streptomycetaceae; genus Streptomyces; species Streptomyces sp. NPDC006393. The sequence goes on along the minus strand of NZ_JBEXZD010000084.1, from coordinate 27,559 downwards.
GCCGCCGGTCTCGCCGTCGCCCGCGCCGGTCTGCGTCCCGTCGACCGGCTCACCGAGGCCGTCGAGCACGTGGCCCGCACCGAGGACCTGACCATCCGCATCCCCGTGGAGGACGACAGCGAGGACGAGATCGCCCGCCTGTCCCGCTCCTTCAACTCGATGACGTCCGCCCTGGCCAGCTCCCGCGATCTGCAGCAGCAGCTGATCGCGGACGCGGGCCACGAGCTGCGCACCCCGCTGACCTCGCTGCGCACCAACATCGAGCTCCTCTCCCGCAGCGAGGAGACCGGCCGCCCGCTCCCGGAGGCCGACCGCAAGGCGCTGCTGGCCTCGGTCAAGGCGCAGATGACGGAGCTCGCCTCGCTGATCGGCGACCTCCAGGAGCTGTCGCGTTCGGAGGGCCAGCGGGGCGAGCGGGTCCAGGTGATCGCGTTCCACGACACCGTGGACACGGCGCTGCGCCGCGCCCGGCTGCGCGGCCCCGAGCTGACCGTCACGGCGGACCTGGACCCCTGGTACGTACGGGCGGAACCGGCGGCCATGGAACGCGCGATCGTCAACATCCTGGACAACGCGGTGAAGTTCAGCCCCGAGGCCGGTGCGGTCGAGGTGCTGCTGGCCGACGGTGTCCTCACGGTCCGCGACCACGGCCCCGGTATCGCCGCCGACGAACTCCCCCACGTCTTCGACCGCTTCTGGCGCTCCCCGAGCGCCCGCGCGCTGCCCGGCTCGGGCCTGGGTCTGTCCATCGTCGCCCGCACGATCCAGCAGGCCGGCGGCGAGGTCGCCCTCGCCCCGGCCGAGGGCGGCGGCACGGTGGCGACCGTACGGCTGCCGGGGGCACCCACCCCGCCGCCGGAACTGCCGGAGCTGCCGGAGCTGCCGGACCCGACGGAACAGCCCGAACTGCCATGACCCGTGGCAAGCCGACCCCCCGATCCGGTGGTCGTCGGTAGTCTCGGACGCATGACCAGCGACGACACCGCACCGATCGCCCGCTCCCTGGAGTCCCTCTCCGCGCTCTCCCCCGGCCAGGTCGAAGCCGTGCTCGGCCTGCTGGCGGAGGCCACCCGCACCGACGGGCAGCCGGCGGTGTCCGAACAGGGCCGGCTCCAGCTGCGCGGCGGCGCCCGCGAGGGCGTCTCCCATCTCCTGCTGAGCGTCGACGGCGAGCTGGTCGGCTACGCGCAGCTGGAGGACACCGACCCCGTGGAGGCGCCCGCCGCCGAGCTGGTCGTCCACCCCGCGCACCGCGGCCACGGACACGGGCGGGCACTCGGATCGGCGCTGCTGGCCGCCTCCGGCAAGCGGCTGCGGGTGTGGGCGCACGGCGGTCACTCCGCCGCCCGGCACCTGTCGCAGGTGCTCGGGCTGACCCTGTTCCGGGAACTGCGGCAGATGCGGCGCCCGCTGGCCGGCCTCGACCTGCCGGAGCCGGTGCTGCCGGAGGGGGTGACGGTACGGACCTTCGTCCCCGGCCAGGACGACGCCGCCTGGCTCGCCGTGAACGCGGAGGCGTTCGCCCACCACCCCGAGCAGGGCTCCCTCACCCAGCGCGACCTCGACGCCCGCGAGGCGGAGCCCTGGTTCGACCCGAGCGGGTTCTTCCTGGCCGAGCGCGAGGGCCGGCTGGTCGGCTTCCACTGGACCAAGGTCCACGCGGCCGAGGGGCTCGGCGAGGTGTACGTCCTCGGGGTCCGCCCCGGCGCGCAGGGCGGCGGCCTCGGCAAGGCCCTCACGCTGATCGGCCTGCGCCACCTGGCCGCGCAGGGCCTGCCCACCGCGATGCTCTACGTCGACGCCGACAACAAGGCCGCGGTGTCGGTCTACGAGCGGCTCGGCTTCACGACGTACGAGACGGACCTCATGTACCGCACGGAGACGTGACGCTCCACGGCGCGCGGACACGACGCTCCACCGCACGCGGACGTGACGCTCCACCGCACGGAGACGTGCCGGCGGCATCCGGGCACCTGGAGTGACACGGGGTCCGGGGCTGCCGCTGATCCCTGTGGGCCGCCCCCCGCTATCCGGCACGTCATGTCTCCGTAACCGGCGATTCAGACGGCCTTGCGACGCTCGCTCAATGAGACCCGCCGTGCCAGAGCCTTCGCCGCCCCCCGAGGGGACCGCAGCCGTGCTCGCGCCCGCGCCTTCCGACGCGCCTGTCTTCCCCACGGCGCGGAAGAATGGGTTCATGAGCCAGTCAGACACCCAGGCCGCAGCGCAGGTCCCGCACGTCCAGCCCTCCGTGGGCTCCATAGCCGCGCACCGCCCGCACACCGTGGCGGCCGCGGTCTCCGACCTGGACCCCGATCTCGACGCCGACCTCGACGCCTACGAGGTGACGGACGCCGAAGGGGAACAGCTGCCCCAGGGCCGGTTCCTCGACCGGGAGCGCAGCTGGCTCGCCTTCAACGAACGGGTCCTGGAACTCGCCGAGGACCCGAACACGCCCCTGCTGGAGCGGGCGAACTTCCTCGCGATCTTCGCCAGCAACCTCGACGAGTTCTTCATGGTCCGGGTGGCCGGCCTCAAGCGCCGTATCGCCACCGGAGTCGCCACCCGGTCCGCCTCCGGCCTCCAGCCGCGCGAGGTGCTGGAGATGATCTGGGCCCGCTCCCGCGAGCTCATGGCCCGGCACGCCGCCTGCTACCACGAGGACGTCGCCCCCGCCCTGGCGGAGGAGGGCATCCACCTGGTCCGCTGGAGCGAGCTGACGGAGAAGGAGCAGGCCCGCCTGTTCACCCTGTTCCGGCAGCGCATCTTCCCCGTGCTGACCCCCCTGGCGGTCGACCCCGCACACCCCTTCCCGTACATCTCCGGCCTCTCCCTGAACCTGGCCGTGGTCGTACGCAATCCCGTCACCGGCCACCGCCACTTCGCCCGGGTCAAGGTGCCGCCGCTGCTCTCCCGCTTCCTGGAGAGCTCCCCGGGCCGCTACGTCCCCCTCGAGGACGTCATCGCCGCCCACCTGGAGGAGCTGTTCCCGGGCATGGAGGTCCTGGAGCACCACACCTTCCGCCTCACCCGCAACGAGGACCTGGAGGTCGAGGAGGACGACGCCGAGAACCTGCTCCAGGCCCTGGAGAAGGAGCTCATGCGGCGCCGCTTCGGGCCGCCGGTGCGCCTGGAGGTCGAGGAGTCCATCGACCGCGAGGTGCTCGACCTCCTCGTGCGCGAGCTGAAGATCGGCGAGGCCGAGGTGTACCCGCTGCCCGGCCCGCTCGACCTCACCGGCCTCTTCCGCATCCACAGCCTCGACCGGCCCGAGCTGAAGTACCCCAAGTTCGTCGCCGGCACCCACCGCGACCTCGCCGAGGTCGAGTCGGCGTCCGCGCCCGACATCTTCGCCGCCCTGCGCCAGCGGGACGTCCTCCTGCACCACCCGTACGACTCCTTCTCCACCTCCGTCCAGGCCTTCCTGGAGCAGGCGGCGGCCGACCCGGACGTCCTCGCCATCAAGCAGACCCTGTACCGCACCTCCGGCGACTCCCCGATAGTCGACGCGCTCATCGACGCCGCCGAGGCCGGCAAGCAGGTCCTCGTCCTGGTCGAGATCAAGGCCCGCTTCGACGAGCACGCCAACATCAAGTGGGCGCGCAAGCTGGAGGAGGCCGGCTGCCACGTCGTCTACGGCCTGGTGGGTCTGAAGACCCACTGCAAGCTGTCCCTGGTGGTCCGCCAGGAGGGCGACGACACCCTGCGGCGCTACAGCCACGTCGGCACCGGCAACTACCACCCCAAGACCGCCCGGCTGTACGAGGACCTCGGCCTGCTCACCGCGGACCCGCAGGTCGGCGCGGACCTGTCCGACCTGTTCAACCGCCTCTCCGGCTACTCCCGCCGCGAGACCTACCGCCGACTGCTCGTCGCGCCCAAGTCCCTGCGGGACGGCCTCGTCTCGCGGATCAACAAGGAGGTCCAGCACCACCGCGCCGGACGGCCCGCCTCCATCCGCGTCAAGGTCAACTCGATGGTCGACGAGGCGGTCGTCGACGCCCTCTACGGGGCGTCGCAGGCCGGAGTGCCCGTCGACGTGTGGGTGCGCGGCATCTGCGCGCTGCGCCCCGGCGTACCCGGACTGTCGGAGAACATCCGCGTCCGGTCGATCCTCGGCCGCTTCCTGGAGCACTCGCGGATCTTCGCCTTCGGCAACGGCGGCGAACCCGAGGTGTGGATCGGCAGCGCCGACATGATGCACCGCAACCTCGACCGCCGTATCGAGGCCCTGGTCCGGGTCACCGACCCGGCCCACCGAGCCGCGCTCAACCGGCTCCTGGAGACCGGCATGGCCGACACCACCGCCTCCTGGCACCTCGGCCCGGACGGCGACTGGACCCGGCACGCGGTCGACGGTGACGGCCAGCCCCTGCGCAACATTCAGGAGACGCTCATAGACGCCCGGAGGCGCCGGCGTGGCACAGCAACACCTTGACCCGACGGACCCCACGGCCGCCGGGCCGGTGGCCGTCGACGCACTCGCGGGTTATCTGCGGGCGCGGGCGACGGAGTTCCTCCGTGCCCTGCGCCTGCACCGCGAGACGGGCGGCGGCGCCGCGGGCGGCAGCGAGGAGTCCGTCGACGCGGCCCGGGCCCTGCGCCGCGCGGCCCGCCGCATCAGCGGCACCCTGCACACCTTCCGCCCCCTGCTGGACGAGACCTGGGCCGAGGAACTCCGCCCCGAACTCGCCTGGCTCTCCGGCACCCTGGCCCGAGAACACGCCTACCGGGCCCGCCTGGACCGCCTGTTGCAGGCCCTCCACAGACTGTCCCCCGAGGCGGCTGCGGGCAGTCGTGCCGCTGGTACGGACGCAGCTGCGGGCACTCGCACCACTGGTACGGACGCAGCTGCGGGCACTCGCACCACTGGTACGGACGCAGCTGCGGGCAGTCGTGCCGCTGGGGCGGCACGGGTGGGCGCAGCGGCACCCGCCACGGGCGGAACGGTTCCCCACCCACCCGCACCCGCACCCGCACCCACACGCGACCGCGGCAACGGCAACGGCAACGGCAACGGCAACGGCAACCTCACCGTGGGCGCCGCAAAAGCAGGCGCCCTCCTCGACCGCCAACTCACCCTCGCCCGCACCCGTGCCCACTCCACAGCCCTCGAGGCCCTCGGCTCCAGCCGCTTCCACGCCGTCGCCGACAAGGTCGCCGTCCTCGCCAGCGACGTCCCCCTCGCCCCCACCGCGCACACCACGGCCCCCCACCCCCTCGCCGCCGCCGCCGAGGAACGCCTGACGGACGCCGTCGCCGCGCTCCCCCTCGTCACCGCGGGCAGCCCGTACAACGCGGCCGCGCTGGTCCACGGCCTGTCCCCGGACCCGTCCCCGCACCCCCAGGACACCCCCTGGCACCAGGTCCGCCTGCTGCTGCGCCTGCACCGGTACGCCCAGGAGGCACTGCTCGTCGCCGACGCGGAGGGCGCCCCCGTGGACGTGCGGCTTCTGGCGGCCGGCCGCGCGCTCGACCGGCACCGTGACGCCTCGGAGGCGGCGGCCGCCGCGGCCGCGGCCGCCCGTACGCCCCGCATCGCGCCGGCGACGGCGTACGCGCTCGGCGTGCTCCACGCGGATCAGCGCCACGAGGTGGAGGCGGCCAGGTTCGCCTTCCAGCAGGCGTGGCAGATGCAGGCGATCGGCGCGAACTGAGGGCACGAGCTGAAGGAGGCGGTGAGGCCCGGTGCCGCGGACGAAGGAAACGAAGGAAACGAAGGACACCGTCGTCCGGGCGGCCGGCTGCGTCCTGTGGCGACGCGCCCCGTCGGGCGGCTCGGGCGGCTCCCTAAAGCTGTGCCTGGTGCACCGGCCGAAGTACGACGACTGGTCCTGGCCGAAGGGAAAGCTCGAGCCCGGTGAGGACCCGCTCGCGGGCGCGCTGCGGGAGGTGGCGGAGGAGACGGGGTACACGGCGGTTCCGGGCGTGGAGCTGAGCACCGTCGCCTACATGGCGGGCGGGCGTCCCAAGCGGGTGCGGTACTGGGCGGCCGAGGCCACCGCGGGCCGTTTCACCCCCAACAAGGAGGTGGACCGGCTGCGTTGGCTGTCGCCCGCCGCCGCCCGCGACCGGCTGACCCAGTTCCGCGACCGCGAACTCGTCGACGAACTGCTGACCGTGCTGCGCCCGACGTGAGGCCGTAGGACAGCCGGGCGCCCCTTGAGGGCCGTCAGGCGTCCCGCGCGTGCCCCTCCGCGTCCGAGCGGGCCAGGCTGCGCGCCCGGCGGGCGGGACCGCGCCAGCCGCAGCCGCACCGGGCCAGGCAGAAGCGCCCCTGTTCGACGGTCGTCGTGCGGTGTTCCTGGTGCTGCCGTTGCTCTTGCGCAGGGCCGGGCCCTTCTTGTCGCGCCACGCCGACCACGCTACCCACGCCAGATGAACAACCGGTTGCGGCCTCCCGCGGCTGCCGCCGGCGCGTGACGGGCCTGGGCACTCGTCGTTGAACCGGAGGACAGGGGGACGGTGACCGACAGAGCGGCTGGGGGTAGGCAGGCGATGGCGGAGCGGCAGCGGCGGAAGACGGGCAAGGCGGTGCTCGCGGCGGGGCTGTTGGTCTGCGCGTGTGCCACCGGATGCTCCGGCGACGGCGTGGCCGCCGAGGACTCGCGCGCGGCCCACGACCCGGTGCGGACCGTGCGCCAGGTCCCCGACGCGCTGCTCGCGGCGGGCAGTTCCCAGGCCCGTACGGCGATGGAGATGGCCGCGGGCGGAACGCGCGTGACCATCCGCGGCGAGGGGGTCTACGACTTCCGGCAGCAGCTCGGGCGGCTGACGCTGGTGCTGCCGCAGGACCCGGCCGGGGCCCCCGAGCACCGGCCGATCACCGAACTGCTCGCTCCTGGCGCCCTGTTCATGAAGAACCGGGGAGCGGGCGTGCCCGCCGACAAGTGGGTGCGGGTGGAGACGGCGACGCTCTCCGACGGCAACCTGGTCACCGGCGGCGCCACCGACCCGTTCGCCGCCGCCCAGGTGCTGCGCGGGACGCGCACCGCGGCGTTCGTGGGGGACACGCGGGTGGCGGGTGTCGCGGTGCGGCACTTCAGGGGCACCGCCGATCTGGCGCTGGCGGCGAAGAACGCCTCGGCGGCCGGCGAGGAGGCGCTGAAGGCCGCGCTGAAGGCGGCGGCGAAAGGGTTCGCCACGGCCGATGTCCCGTTCGACGTCTACCTCGACGACCAGGGCCGGGTCCGCAAGCTCCGGCAGCGCTTCAGCTTCGTCGGCGGCCACGGCCACGACAGGAAGACGGTGGCCGTCTTCTCCACGACCCTGCTGTACGCCTTCGGGACGCCGGTGAGCGTGACGCTGCCGCAGTCGAAGGACATCTACGCCGGCCGGATCGCCGAGCGGTGAGAGGGGCACGGGCGGCCCGGTGAAGCGGCCCGGTGGCCGGAAATGACCGGCGAACTAGCCCTTCCGTGCCATGCGCGGTCCGTGGACGGCTCCCTACTCTAGGAAGCCGGCGACGACAGAGAAGAGGTGACGCGCGTGGCTCCGGTGGGTACGGCAGTCCAGGACCACGTGGCCCTCGCCGAGATCGAGCTGTGCGGAGAGCTGATCATCGCGGCCTCGGCGGCCCGGGAGCGGCTCAGCCTGGAGAGCATCGACGAGGTGCTGAGAGTCGCCGAGGAACGCCGCACCGGCTCCGACGGCTGAGCGGGCCCCGGCCCCGTACATCCCTTGCTCAGGTCCGCAGCAGCCGCCCGATCGCCTTGGTGGCCTCCTCCACCTTCGCGTCGATCTCCGAGCCGCCCTTGACGGCCGCGTCGGCCACGCAGTGCCGCAGGTGCTCCTCCAGCAGCTGCAGGGCGAAGGACTGGAGGGCCTTGGTGGAGGCGGACACCTGGGTGAGTATGTCGATGCAGTAGGTGTCCTCGTCGACCATCCGCTGGAGCCCGCGGATCTGGCCCTCGATCCGGCGCAGCCGCTTGAGGTGCTCCGCCTTCTGCTTGTGGTAGCCGTACGTGGCGTGCTCATGCCCGGCTTCCCCGGGGGGCGCGGCCGTGGTGCCGTCGGAGGGCGCCGTCGCGCCGGCCTCGGTGGTCGTCATCGCGTCCTCCCGCTCGTAACGAAGTCAAGGCATACCCCTGCCGGGTATATCGTACCGAAATTTCCCGGGTAGGGACCCCTGGCAAGCCCCCGTGACGAGCACCGTGCCCGATGGGCGACACTGGGGGACGGCCCCCTGAGAGCCCCGGGCAGAATGGACGCCCGAGACTCTCGGCCGTGGCCGGATGATGCGCTTAGCATCACCCTGACCGAAACCGAAGCACCCCGAGGACCCCACGTGCGCTTTCGTCTGACCCCCAGGGAGACGAGCTTCTACGACATGTTCGCCGCGTCCGCGGACAACATCGTCACGGGCTCGAAACTCCTGATGGAACTGCTCGGGGCGGACACCTCCGCCCGGGCCGAGATCGCAGAGCGTATGCGGGCCGCGGAACACGCAGGCGACGACGCCACGCACGCGATCTTCCACCAGCTGAACTCCTCCTTCATCACGCCCTTCGACCGCGAGGACATCTACTCCCTCGCGTCGTCCCTCGACGACATCATGGACTTCATGGAGGAGGCCGTCGACCTGGTCGTCCTCTACAACATCGAGGAACTGCCCAAGGGCGTCGAGCAGCAGATCGAGGTCCTGGCGCGGGCGGCCGAGCTGACCGCCGAGGCCATGCCGCACCTGCGCACGATGGAGAACCTCACCGAGTACTGGATCGAGGTGAACCGCCTGGAGAACCAGGCGGACCAGATCCACCGCAAGCTCCTCGCCCACCTGTTCAACGGCAAGTACGACGCGATCGAGGTGCTCAAGCTCAAGCAGATCGTGGACGTGCTGGAGGAGGCGGCGGACGCCTTCGAGCACGTGGCGAACACGGTGGAGACCATCGCGGTCAAGGAGTCCTGAGGCGTCCATGGACACCTTCGCTCTGATACTGACCATCCTGGTCGCCCTCGGCTTCGCCTACACCAACGGCTTCCACGACTCCGCGAACGCCATCGCCACCTCCGTCTCGACCCGCGCGCTCACCCCGCGGGCCGCGCTGGCGATGGCCGCGGTGATGAACCTCGCCGGCGCCTTCCTGGGCAGCGGGGTCGCCAAGACCGTCAGCGAGGGTCTGATCGAGACCCCCAGCGGCGGCAAGGGGATGGGGATCCTCTTCTCGGCGCTGCTCGGCGCCATCGTCTGGAACCTGGTCACCTGGTACTTCGGCCTGCCCTCGTCCTCCTCGCACGCCCTGTTCGGCGGCCTGGTGGGCGCGGCCCTGGCGGGCGGTACGGCGGTGCACTGGAACGGCGTCCTGGACAAGGTCGTCACGCCGATGTTCCTGTCGCCGGTGGTCGGCCTGATCGTCGGCTACCTGGTCATGGCGCTGATCATGTGGATCTTCCGCCGGACCAACCCGCACAAGGCCAAGCGCGGCTTCCGTATCGCGCAGACGGTCTCCGCGGCCGGCATGGCGCTCGGCCACGGCCTCCAGGACGCCCAGAAGACCATGGGTGTCGTGGTGATGGCGCTGGTCATCGGCGGCGTCGAGACGTACGGCGACCCGATCCCGGTGTGGGTGAAGCTGATCTCCGCGCTGATGCTGTCGCTGGGCACCTACGCGGGCGGCTGGCGCATCATGCGCACCCTGGGCCGCAAGATCATCGAGCTGGACCCGCCGCAGGGCTTCGCGGCCGAGGCGACCGGCGCGTCGATCATGTTCGGCACCGCCTTCCTGTTCAAGGCGCCGATCTCCACCACCCACGTCATCACCTCGGCGATCATGGGTGTGGGCGCGACGAAGCGGGTGAACGCCGTCCGCTGGGGCGTGGCGAAGAACATCGTCCTCGGCTGGTTCATCACCATGCCGGCCGCCGCGATCGTGTCGGCCCTGGCCTTCTGGCTGATCAACCTGGCGTTCCTGTAGGAGAGCCCGGCCAGGGGCGGGAGCGCCCCCGGCCGGCAACGCGTAGGGCCCGCCCCCGGGAGCCAGGGGCGGGCCTTTCCGCATCCTCGCGGTGGCACCGCCATGCAGCACCGCGAGGGGTCGGGGACCGGCTCGGATCAGCCGAAGCGGCCGGAGATGTAGTCCTCGGTGGCCTGGACCGAGGGGTTGGAGAAGATCCGCTCGGTGTCGTCGATCTCGATCAGCCGGCCCGGCTGCCCGACGGCCGCCAGGTTGAAGAACGCCGTACGGTCCGAGACACGCGCCGCCTGCTGCATGTTGTGCGTCACGATGACGATCGTGAAGCGCTCCTTCAGCTCGCCGATCAGGTCCTCGATGGCGAGGGTGGAGATCGGGTCCAGGGCGGAGCAGGGCTCGTCCATGAGCAGCACCTTCGGCTCGACGGCGATCGCCCGCGCGATGCACAGCCGCTGCTGCTGACCACCGGACAGCCCCGAGCCCGGCTTGTTCAGGCGGTCCTTGACCTCGTTCCAGAGGTTCGCGCCCTTGAGCGACTTCTCGACGACGTCGTTCAGCTCGCTCTTCTTGTAGTTGCCGTTCAGGCGCAGCCCCGCCGCCACGTTGTCGAAGATCGACATGGTGGGGAACGGGTTCGGCCGCTGGAACACCATGCCCACCTCGCGGCGGACGGAGACCGGGTCGATGCCGGCGCCGTAGAGGTCCTCGGAGTCCAGCATCACCTTGCCCTCGACCCGGCCGCCCGGCGTGACCTCGTGCATCCGGTTCAGGGTCCGCAGGAACGTCGACTTGCCGCAGCCGGACGGCCCGATGAAGGCCGTCACCGAACGCGGCTCGACCGTCATCGAGATGTCCTCGATCGCCTTGTGGGAGCCGTAGTAGGCGGTGAGCCCGCTCACGTCGATTCGCTTGGCCATGACTACTTGTTCACTTCCAGTCGTCTGAGTCGCTGAGTGGCCGCCATCAAGCGGCCGGCCACGCGGCGGTAGCCGCGGATTGTCAGCGCGGGGCCTTCCAGCGGGCGATGCCGCGGGCCACCAGGTTGAGGATCATCACGAAGGCGATGAGGGTGAGAGCCGCCGCCCAGGCACGGTCGTAGGCCGCGCCGGAACCCGAGCTGTTCGCGTACTGCTGGTAGATGTACAGCGGCAGCGAGCCCTGCGGGTCCTTGAAGGGGTTGGTGTTGATGAAGTTCGTGCCCCAGACCAGCAGCAGGACGGGAGCGGTCTCACCGGTGATGCGCGCGATGGAGAGCATCACACCCGTGGCGATGCCGCCGATGGACGTCGGCAGGACCACCTTGAGGATCGTGCGCCACTTCGGGACGCCCAGCGCGAGGGAGGCCTCGCGCAGCTCGTTGGGAACGAGCTTGAGCATCTCCTCCGTGGAGCGGACCACCACGGGCATCATCAGGATCGCCAGGGCGAGCGAACCGGCGAAGCCGGAGTAGCCCATCTTGAGGATCAGGATCCAGAAACTGAGGACGAAGAGGCCGGCGACGATCGAGGGGATGCCGGTCATCACGTCGACGAAGAAGGTGACGGCCTTGGCGAGCCCGCCGCGCCCGTACTCGACCAGGTAGATCGCGGTCAGCACACCGATCGGCACGGCGATGAGGGTGGCGAGGCCCACCTGCTCCAGGGTGCCGAGCAGGGCGTGGTAGATGCCGCCGCCCGGCTCGGTGTCGGCGACGCCGGCCATGGAGTGGCTGAGGAAGTAGCCGTCGAGGACCTTCACACCGCGCTTGACGGTGGCCCAGATCAGGGAGGCCAGCGGGACGACGGCGACGAGGAAGCAGACCCAGACCAGGCTGGTGGCGATGCGGTCCTTGGCCTGCCTGCGGCCCTCGACCCGGCTTGCGACGACATAGGTGACGAGGACGGCGAGGACGGCGGCGATCAGGCCCCACTGCACCTTGCTGTCCAGTCCGGCGCCCAGGCCGATGGCCACGGCCACGGCGACGGAGCCCACGACGACGGCGAGCGGGAACCACTTGGGAAGGCTGGCGCCGCGCAGCGAGCCGGCGCGCTTGTCGGTGACGGCTGGCGTGCTCATGCGTTGGCCCCCGAGTACTCCTTGCGGCGGTTGATGATCATGCGGGCCGCGCCGTTGACCAGCAGGGTGATCACGAACAGCACGAGGCCGGAGGCGATCAGCGCGTCCTGGCCGAACTCGGTGGCCTCGTTGAACTTGCTCGCGATGTTCTGGGCGAAGGTGCCGCCGCCCGGGTCCAGCAGGCTGGCCTTGATGTCGAAGGTCGGGGAGAGCACGGTGGCGACGGCCATCGTCTCGCCGAGCGCGCGGCCGAGGCCGAGCATCGAGGCGGAGATCACACCGGAGCGGCCGAAGGGCAGCACCGACATGCGGATGACCTCCCAGCGCGTGGCGCCGAGGGCCAGTGCGGCCTCCTCGTGCATCCGCGGGACCTGGCGGAAGACCTCGCGGCTGACGTTGGTGATGATCGGCAGGATCATGATCGCCAGCAGGATGCCCACGGTGAGCAGCGACCGCGGGGCGCCGCCCTGCCAGGACAGGACGCCGGTCCAGCCGAGGTAGTCGTCGAGCCAGCCGTACAGGCCGTTCAGGTGCGGTACGAGGACCAGGGCGCCCCACAGGCCGTAGACGATCGACGGCACGGCGGCCAGCAGGTCGATCACGTAGGCGATGGGCCCGCTGAGCCTGCGCGGGGCGTAGTGCGTGAGGAACAGCGCGATGCCGACCGCGACCGGGACCGCGAGGGCCATGGCGACGATCGAGGAGACGACCGTGCCGAAGGCCAGCACGGCGATGCCGAACCGGGGCGGCAGCAGGCCGGTGTTCCACTCGAAGGCGGTCAGGAAGTTGCCGTCGTCCTTGCTGATGGCGAGGGTGGCACGGTAGGTGAGGAAGACCGCGATCGCGGCCATGATCACCAGGAGCAGGATGCCCGACCCCCGGGAGAGCCCGAGGAAGATGCGGTCCCCGGGACGGGTGGCGCCACGGGCGGCGCGCTTGTGGGCGGCCGGGCCCGTGGTGGGGGTGAGGGGCGGAGCTGCGTCGTTGTGCTGTGTGGTGGTGTCCATCGGGTTCTCCGGTCTGCGGAGCCGTACGCGGTGTACGGGCTCCTGGCGGCGGTGCACCGGACGATGCGGTCCGGGCCCCGTTCGGTGGCGGGACCCGGCCGCACGCTCAGATCAGCTCAGGCCCGAGATGGTGGAGCGGACCTTGGTGATGATCTCGTCGGGGATCGGCGCGTAGGAGGCGCCGGTCAGCTGCTTCTGGCCGTCCTCGGAGGCGATGTAGGACAGGAAGGACTTCACGGCCGGCAGGGTGTCGGCCTTGTTGCCCTTGTCACAGGCGATCTCGTAGGTCACCAGGGTGAGCGGGTAGGCGCCGTCCTCCTTCGGCTCGTAGTTGAGCTTCAGCGCCATGTCCTGCCCGGTGCCGACCACCTGCGCCGAGGCGATGGCCTTGGTGGCGTTCTCGACGGTGGCCTTGGCCGGGGTGGCGGCGCCGGTCTTCAGGTCGACGGTCTTGACGCCGTCGGAGGCGTAGGAGAGCTCGAAGTAGGAGATCGCGCCGGAGGTCTGCTTGACCTGCTGGGCGAGGCCGGAGGAACCCTGCGCGGACTGGCCGCCCTTGGCCTGCCAGGCCTTGCCGCCCGAGTACGGCCAGTCGCTCTTGGCGGTGGCGATCAGGTACTTGGTGAAGTTGTCCGTGGTGCCGGACTCGTCGGAGCGGTGGAACGCCTGGATCTTCAGGTCGGGCAGCTTGGCGCCGGGGTTCAGCTTCTTGATCGCCTCGTCGTTCCAGTTGGTGATCTTGCCGTTGAAGATCTTGGCGATGGTGGCCGGGTCGAGCGTCAGGCTGTCCACGCCCGGGACGTTGAAGCCGATCGCGATCGGGCCGCCGACCATGGGCAGGTCGATCGCCTGGCCGCCGGAGCAGACCTTCTTGGACTGCTCGATCTCCTCCGGCTTCAGCGGGGAGTCCGAACCGGCGAACGCGGTCTGGCCCTGGAGGAAGGCGGTGATGCCGGCGCCCGAACCGGTCGGGTTGTAGTTGATCTGGACGTCCTTGCAGGCCTGGCCGTACTGCTTGACCCACGCGTCGATCGCGTTCTTCTGCGCCGAGGAACCGGACGCCTGCAACTGGCCCTTGGCGCTGTCGCACTTGACCGAGCCGGGAGCGGCGGCGGCGGACGAGCCGCCGGAGCCGCCGTCCTTGCCGCTGTTGTTGTCGGAGCCGCACGCCGTGAGGGCCAGGGCGCCGGAGACGGCGAGGACGCCGAGAGCGAGTGCCCGCCGGTTCATGCGCTGAAGCTTCACTTGAGTTCCTTCCGGGAGCCGCCGTCCTGATCGGCGGCGTGCGAAGAGTGGTGGACACCGATGCGGCGAGATGCCGCATCAGCACCGGGTAAGGCCGAAATTAGGCAGAACAGGTGAAGCCGCCGATGGCCGGAAGTGAACGAGGGGTGAACCCCTGCCGACGGTGCGGTGAGGTCACGGAACGCTCACGGGAAGGGCACGCGAAGGTCCCGACGGACGGGCCGCGACCGCCCGTTCCCACTTCCTGGAACCCGCCGGGCCGGGCCGTCGTCTCGGTCCACGGGAGCGACAGGAGGCACAACATGGAACGGCGTGCGTTCATCGGGGGCGGGGCGGCCGCGGTGGCCGCGCTGGCCACGGCCGCGTGCAGCGGCGGCGGCAGCGGGCCGGGCGCGGGGGCGGCCGGTACGGCCGCCGGAGCGACCTCACCGTCCTCGGGCGGGGCGCCCTCCGGCAGGGGACCGCGCACCTCCGGTGCCGCGGCCCCCGCCGACTGGACCGCGCTCGGCCGTGCCCTGGACGGCACCCTGATCCGCCCCGGCGACGCCCACTGGAGCACCGCCCACCAGCTCTACAACACCCGGTTCGACGGGCTGAAGCCCGCCGCCGTCGCCTACGTCGCCCACGCCGACGACATCCGTACGACGCTCTCCTACGCGCGCGCCCACCGCCTGCGCGTGGCCGTCCGCAACGGCGGCCACTCCTACGCCGGCTGGTCCTCCGGCGACGGCCGCCTGATCCTCGACGTCTCCAGGCTGAACCAGGTCAGGGCCAGTGGCACATCGGCGGTGGTCGGCGCCGGCGCCAAACTCATCGACGTCTACCGGGCGCTCACCGCGAAGGGCGTGACGATACCCGCCGGTTCCTGCCCGACGGTCGGCGTCTCCGGCCTGGTACTGGGCGGCGGCCACGGCGTCGTCTCCCGTGCCTACGGCCTGACCTGCGACAGCCTCACCCAGGCCACGATCGTCACGGCCGACGGCCGCCAACTGACCGTCAGTGCCACCGAGAACAAAGACCTGTTCTGGGCGCTGCGCGGCGCCGGCAACGGCAACTTCGGCGTCGTCACCGAACTGCGGTTCCGCACCCACCCCGCGCCCCAGGGGGTGTCCGCCTATCTGACCTGGCCGTGGGCGAAGGCGGCGGCGGTGGTGACGGCCTGGCAGGAGTGGGGCCCCGGCCAGCCGGACGAGATCTGGTCCTCCCTCCACCTGGAGAACACACCGGGCGGTACCCCGAGGGTGTCGGTGGCCGCCTTCTCCCTCGGCACCTACGGCGAGCTGCAGAACGCGGTGGACCGCCTGGCCGCCGGGATCGGCGCCCGTGCCGCCGGCGTCTCGCTGAACCGCCACTCCTACGAGGGCGCCATGGAGGCCTACGCCGGCTGCTCGTCCTTCCCGACCGAGCCCCAGTGTCATCTGCCCGGCCCGACACCCGGCCGCTCCCCGCAGGGCAGGCTCGGCCGCGAGACCTACGCGGCCCGCTCCGACTTCTTCGACCGGTCCCTGTCCGCCGCCGGCGTGCAGACGCTGCTGTCACAGCTCCCGTCGGTACGGGGCGGCGCGGGCAGCATCGCGCTCACCGCGCTCGGCGGCGCGGTCAACCGTGTCTCTCCCACGGCGACGGCCTTCGTCCACCGCCGCTCGCGCATGCTCGCCCAGTACATAGCGTCCTGGACCCCCGGCACGACAGGCACGAGCGCACAGTCCTGGCTCACGTCCGCCCACACCGCGATGAGGCCGTACGCCTCCGGTGCCGCCTACCAGAACTACACCGACCCCACCCTGGCCAACTGGCGCACGGCCTACTACGGCGAGGCGGCCCCCCGCCTGAAGCAACTGAAGCACCAGTACGACCCGGAGGGCTTCTTCACGTACCCACAGGGGCTGTAGCAAGCGACCCAGCTGCGGGCAGTCGTGCCCGGCCGTAGCTGCGGGCAGTCGTGCCTCCCCCGGTGCTCAACGCCTGGGAGGTACCCCCAGGCGGCACGGGTGTGCGCAGCGGCACCCGCCACGCGCGGTCAGCGCCCCCCGCACCTCAGCCCACCCTGACCCGCACCCGCTCACGCGGCCAGATCCCGCTCCTCCACGGCGGCCCGCTCATCCCCCCGCGCCCCGGCCAGCACAGCCCCCCGACGCGCCCCAGCCGGCCGAGCCCGCACGACCCACGACCCCCACCGAGTCCCCTCGACGGCCTTCAGCACGGGCGTGAGCAGGGCCATGGCGACGGGCGACAGCAGCAGCGCCACCGCCGTACCCAGCGCGAACCCGCCGACCACGTCCGTCGGATAGTGCACGCCCATGTACACCCGGCAGAACCCCTCCAGCAGCGCCAGCCCGATCCCCACCAGCCCGAACCGCCGGTTGGCCACGAACAGCGCCACGCCCATCGCCATGGTGAGCGTCGCGTGATCGCTGACGAAGGAGAAGTCGGTCTTCCCCGACACCAGCACGTCCAGCCCCTGGTGGTCCCGGAACGGCCGGGGCCGCTGCACGAACCCCCGGATGGGCACGTTCACCAGCACCGCGATCCCCGCCGCGAGCGGCGCCCACACCAGCGCCGCCACAGAAGAGGCGGCGTTCTCGCCGCCCCGCCGCCGCACGGACCACCAGCACCACACCACCAGCAGGACCATGGCGAGCAGCAGCCCGTACTCACCGACGTACTCCATGGCCCGGTCGAACCAGTGCGGCGCGTCCTTGGCCAGGCCGTTGATGTCGTAGAGCAGGTCGACGTCGGGGTTCGACCCGGATTCGGCGAGTCCAGCCATCGCGCTGCGGCCCCTTCGTCGTGTCCTTGGACATCACTGCGTCAGTACGTCGGTACGTCAACAGGAACGCACGACCCCGTTTGATACGTTCCACGGTCCACCGAATGATCACGCAGACGTTATCGAAGAGAGACACGTCGTCGCAGCTCAGGGGTGGGGTTCACGCTCGGTTCACACCGCGGTGGGGAGCGCTTTCGCGCCATCTTCGGTGACCCGGGTGGCCCCGAAGTAGTCCGGTGTGTCGATCGGGTCGAAGCGGATGACCGCCCCCGGCCGCGGCGCGTCGATCATGTATCCGCCGCCGACGTAGATGCCCACGTGCCGAATGGCCCGCGAATTGGCCGGATCGTCGGAGAAGAACACCAGGTCGCCCGGCAGCAGTTCCTCCCGCCGGGGGTGCGGACCCGCGTTGTACTGGTCGTTGGCCACCCGCGGCAGGCTGATCCCCACACTCTCGAACGCGGCCTTGGTCAGCCCCGAGCAGTCGAACCGCCCGCCCTGGTCGGCGGTGCCGTTCCCGCCCCACAGATAGGGCGTACCGAGCTTGCTCTGGGCGTAGGAGATCGCGCCGGCGGCCTGCTGCGAGGGATCGACCCGGGTGGCGGGCGCGGCGAAGCTCTTCTCCAGGGTCGTGATCGTCTTCACGTAGTTCCGGGTCTCCGCGTACGGCGGCACACCCCCGTACTTGATGACGGCGTACGCCCCCGCGTTGTAGGCCGCGAGCATGTTCTGCGAGAGGTCGCCGGGCACGTCCTTCACGTACTTCGCGAGTTCGCAGTCGTAGGAGGCGGCCGAGGGGATCGCGTCGTCCGGGTCCCAGACGTCCCGCTTGCCGTCGCCGTCGCCGTCGACGCCGTGCGTGGCCCAGGTGCCCGGGATGAACTGCGCGATGCCCTCCGCCGCCGCGGCCGACCTGGCGTTCGGGTTGAACCCGCTCTCCTGGTACAACTGGGCGGCGAGCAGGGCAGGGTTGAGGGCGGGGCACAGATTGCCCCACTTCTGCACCAGCGACTGGTAGACGGCCGGCACGGCCCCCTTGGCGAGCCGGACGGCCCCGCCGCCCACCCCGTTGACGAGGTTGCCGGCGACGACGTACACGCCGACGACGAGCAGCATCACGAAGGCGACCCCGGATCCGACGGCGGCGATCGCCACGACCCACGCCTTACGCACCGTCAACCACCCCTCGCCGCCCGGGAGTCAGTCCGTCTCGGACAGTCTAGGGTGCTACCGCGGCCGGCCCAGCGGAAACGGGCTGCGGATCGGCCCTCACGGGTCGGCGGCGGCGTCCTTGTAGAGCGCGGCCGCCTCGGCGCCGAAGACGACGCTGTACGAGGTGTCGGCCGTGGACCCGCCCTGCTCGTGCCCGCCGAGCACCCCGACCACCTGCCGGTCGCCGTTGATCCACGGGCTGCCGCTGGTGCCGCTGGTGAACTCGGGACAGTCGATGCGCTGCTGGGTACGGCTGTGCGGATGCGGCTTGTTGGTGCAGGTGATGGGCACCTCGCGGGAGTCGGGATACCCGGTGACGGTCACCGCGGTCGCCCCGGTCGCCATGCCGCTGACGAAACGGTTGCCGCCGACGACGTCCTCGATGTTCCTGCCGTCCTTCGGGGAGACCACGGCGAAGGCGAGGTCGCTGTCCTCGTCCTGGTCCCTGGACCAACCGCCGGGCATGAACTGCTTCTTGACCTGCCAGACCCCGTACGGCGCCTTGCCGTCCCGGTATCCCGGCGCGAAGAGCAGATCGGTACCGTCGGCCAGGCAGTGCGCGGCGGTGAGGACGAGGTTCCGGTTGGGGCTGTGCACGACCGACGCGGTGCAGAAGTGGCTGCCGGGGAGGTCGTCGGCCTTGTCGGCGCCGAACAGCGCCCCGATCCGCGCGCTCTGCGCGTTCTCCGGGATCACCGCGGTCACCCCGAGGGGGCCCGGACCGTCGGAGGCGGACGCGACGGAGGCGGAGGTCACCGCGATCAGCAGCAGACCGACGAACAGCGCGGAGTTCCGGGTGCGGGCGCGCGGACGTACGTGACGGGCGTGGCTCTGGATCCCTGAGATGCGCTTCATCAGGCCCCACTGTGTCCCAGGAAGGTGAGAAAGGGATCCCGACTTCACTGAGATTTTCCTGTGAAACCCCCGTTCACCGCACACTCTGCCCGGCATCGTCCCTCTTGCCCCACCTCACCGGTATGCGGCACGGCCGGCCTCCCCGCGCCCCGCCCGGAGCCGGACAGGCCGTAGGAACAGACGAGTTCGGCCGCTTCGCGACCGTCAGGGCGTGAGACCATCGACAGGGCACGCGACCACTCACCCGACCGGCCGTCAGAAGCCCTGCGGGAGCGTGAAAAGTGTGCTCGGCGTGACCTGCCGTGATACACAGAGTAACCGTACGCACGAAACCCGTCGGCAATGGCGTCAAGTCGACATACGCGGGCGTCATTGTCGGCGACAATGAGGCCTGACCTCTGCGTGCCCGCAGGGGCCCGGAACTACCCACCAGGGGCGGTGACTTACATGCTCTTTGCGGCCGACAAGGGAGACATCAACACCATCATCGGCGGGATCGCTCCGGACTGGGGCCCCTTCGGCAGCCTGGGCAACGAGGCGAAGGTGATGATCGAGGTGGTGATGGCGGTGGCCATCCTGCTCTGCCTCGGCATCGCCGTCTGGGGCGCGGCCAAGCAGCGTATCGGCGCGACGGCCCTACGGGACACCTTCAGCGCCGAACAGGGCAAGGGCCTCATCATCGCCGGCCTCACGGGCGTCTTCATCATCGGCTCCCTCGGCACCCTGTTCACCATCGTGTACGGCATGGCGGTGTAGGCCGCCGTCCTGTGCCCGGCGCACACCCGCGCATGCCGCGCACGGTGCTCCGTCCGCGCCGCCGGCCGGCCCGCCCGGGCGCGTCCGGTGCCCCCGCTGCCCCCACCCACCCACCGTGCCCACCGGCCGAGGTTGCGTTTCCCTGATGTCGAGTCACCACACCGCGCCCACGCGGGAACCAGCACGGCTACCGTCGTACTCCTACGCGTTCCGGTACGAGGTCGAGGTCGAGGGGGCGTACGGGACATGAGTCTCGGAGACGAGCACGGACACGGCGATACCGCGCGCGCCGACGACGAGCTGTACGCCGGCGGCGGGCACACCCGCACCCGGCTCCCCGAGCGCTCCACCGACCCCTACGGCGGTGCCCGCCGCGGCCCCCGCTCGTCCTCGCGCAGCCTGATCACCGTGGTCGCCGTCGTCGTCCTCCTCGTCGCCGCGATCGCCTTCGCGAACCGCGGCGGGGGCGGCTCCTCCGCCGCGGACTCCGGCGGCAGCGGCAACGACCCCAAGGCGGCCGCCACCGCGCCCACGGGCAAACGCCCGGTGACGACGAGAACGGGCGGCATCCCCTCCGGCTTCGGCCACGACGAACAGGGGGCGCAGAGCGCGGCGGCGAACTACGCCGTGACGCTCGGCTCGACGGGCATGTTCAAGAAGGACAGCCGGCACACCATCGTGGACCTCCTCTACACGCCCCAGGCCGCGGCCGGACTCCAGGGCCCCATGGACCAGGCCTACTCGCCCGGCTTCCTCGACAGGATGGGCCTGAACGCGGACGGCGAAGCCCCGGCCGGCAGGACGTTCGTCTCCCGCGTGGTCCCCGTGGGCACCACCGTGCGGCAGTACAGCGCCGACAGCGCCAAGGTAGCGGTCTGGTACGTGGGGCTCATCGGGATGTCCGGTGAGACCTCGACCGACCCGGTCACCTCGTCCTGGAAGACGTGGACGTTCGACCTGCGGTGGACGAAAGACGACTGGAAGATCGTCTCCGACACGCAGCAGAACGGCCCGGCCCCCGTCCCCGGGGACGACAAGGCCGCCACCTCCGACGAGATCCGCAAGGCCATCGAAGAGTACGGAGGGTTCACGTATGCCCGGTAGCAGGCAGCGCGCGCTCGAACTCACCGGAGTCGTGGCAGCCGTGCAGACGTCGGTCGTGCTGCTGGCGACCCGTGCCGTCGCCGCGCCCTCGCCCAGCCCGACACCGTCGCCGAGCAAGAACAACTGCGACCTCATCTTCGGCGAGGCCAAGAAGTACTGCGAACGCGGCAACGGCAGCGGCGGCGGAGGTTCCGACGCGCCCGACCCCACCTCCGCCCTCGACCCCCTCTCCTCCCTCGCCAAGGGCTGTGCCGACGCCGCCTCCTGGACGATCGACAAGCTCAGCCACGCCGTGAAGGAGACGGCCAACGTCGACTTCACGAACCAGAAGTTCCTCCAGCAGTACGCCGTCGTCTTCGCCGCCTCGACGATCCTCACCCTGCTGCTGTGGCTGCTGGCCGTGGCCAAGCGGGCCGTGCGCGGCGTACCGCTGACCACCGCGATCTCGGAGGCGGTCGGCTTCCTCTGGCTGACCGTGCTCGCCTCCGCCTTCACCCCGCTGATCCTCTACACGGTCGTCTCGGCCGCCGACGGCGTCTCCGACGTGCTCGCCAAGGCGACCGGGGACCAGGCGGACACGTTCTTCGGCACGTTCTCCGCCGCGCTCGGCAAGGGCAACGAGATCGGCGGCGGCCCGATCATGCTGATCGTCGTCTCCCTCGTGTCGATCCTCGCCGCCGGCGTGCTCTGGCTGGAGCTCGTCATCCGCGCCGCGCTGCTCTACGTCGGCGCGCTGCTCGGTACCGTCGTCTACGCGGGACTCGTCGACAAGAACCTGTGGGGGCACGTCCGCCGCTGGGCAGGCATCATGATCGCGGTGATCCTGGTCAAGCCGGTCATCGTGATCGTGCTCGGGCTCGCCGGCGCCCTGTCGTCGGACGACAACGGCCCGGGCGCGTTCTCCGCCGTCGTCTCCGGCCTCGCCATCATCCTGCTCGCCATCTTCGCCAGCGCGATGATCTACCGTTTCGTCCCCGGCTTCGGCGACGAGATCGCCGCCGGCCGCAACAACCGCATCATGCAGGGTGCCGAGGGCAAGGCCGCGGCCGTCATCAGCTCCCCGGCCACCCTGGTCGCGCAGGGCATCAAGACCCACAGCACCCGGGCCGACAGCAACGGCGCCGCGGCCGGCCACACGCCCGGACCCCGACCGGCCAACCCCGTCTCCGGTGGCGTCGCCGCACACAGCACCCGCGTCCCGGACGGCGGCGGATCCGTCCCCTCCGCCGCACCCGCTCCCCGCGCACCCAGCCCGGTGAACACTCCCCACGCCAGCAGCAGCCGCAACAGCAGTACCAACCGCACGGGAGGTGAAGGGCGTTGACGACCGAGTCCCACATGTCCCATACGGTCACGCCCCGCCGTACATATCTGATCGGCCGCGCCCGGCCGAACGCGATCATCGGCCGCAACCGCGAGACCGGCGAGATCGCGCTGATCGTCGCGGGCGCGTTCATCGGCATGATGTGCGGGCTGCTCGTGCCCGTGCTGCCCCTGCGGATCGTCCTGCTGACCGGCTTCCCGCTGCTCGCGCTGGCCGCGGTCTACGTGCCGTACCGGCACCGCACCTTCTACAAGTGGTTCGAGATCAACCGCAGCTACAAGCGCACCGTGAAGCGGGGCGCCGCCTACCGCTCGGGCGTGATGGAGGCCGGTACGCGCATCGACGGACGGGAGATCGAGATCGGGCCGCCCCCCGGGATCGGCCGCATCACCTGGCTGGCCGCGCCCTTCGGCCCCGACGAGATCGCCGTACTGCTGCACGCCGACCGCAAGACCGTCACCGCCGCCATCGAGATCGAGGGCCCCGGCGTCGGGCTGCGCGACTCCGAGGACCAGGAAGCCCTCGTCGACCGGTTCGGCACCCTGCTCAAGCACGTCGCCAACGGCGACGGCTTCGTCACCCGCCTCCAGATGCTCGCCCGCACCCTGCCCGCCGACCCCGACGCCCACGCCAAGGACGTCGCCCAGCGCGGGGACGAGCGCGCACCCGTGTGGCTGCGGCAGTCCTACGACCAGCTCCAGTCCATGGTGTCCACCAGCAGCGAGCAGCACCGCGCCTACCTGGTCGCCTGCATGCACCACAGCCGCGAACTGGCCGCCGAGGCGGGCGCCATGGCGCGGGCGGCCCGGGCGCAGTCCGGCCGCAGACTCGACCGGGACGCCGGTCTCGCCGTCGTCATGGCGCGCGAGCTGACCGACATCTGCTCCCGGCTCCAGGAGGCCGACATCCGCGTACGGCAGCCGCTCGGTCAGGGGCGGCTGGCCTCGCTGGTCCACTCCATGTACGACCCGGACCACCCGATCGACCACATCCAGGCGATGACCCAGCGCAACGCCTGGCCGGCCGAACTGGACGCCATGGAGCCGACGTACCTCCAGGCCAAGACCCGCGAGTCCGCCACCCGCGAGCCCTGGTGCCACGCCACCGCGTGGATCAAGGAGTGGCCGATGACCCCGGTCGGCGTCAACTTCCTCGCCCCGCTCCTCGTCCACACCCCGGACGTCATCCGCACCGTCGCCGTCACGATGGACCTCGAACCCACCGAGGTCGCCATCGAACGCATGCTCACCGAGAAGACCAACGACGTCGCCGAGGCCAGCCGCGCCGCGAAGATGAACCGCACCGTGGACCCGCGCGACGTCCAGGCCCACCACCGTCTCGACCAGCGCGGCGAGGACCTCGCCAGCGGCGCCGCCGGCGTCAACCTGGTCGGCTACATCACCGTCTCCGCCCGCACCCCCGAGGCCCTCGCCCGCGACAAGCGGACCATAAGGGCCTCGGCCGGAAAGTCGTACCTGAAACTGGAGTGGTGCGACCGCGAGCACCACCGCGCCTTCGTGAACACGCTCCCGTTCGCCACCGGAATCCGACGGTAGGGGCTGATGCTCTGATGCGGGACCCGCTGACCGCACTCACGGACGCCTTCACGTCCTTCCTGTTCGGGAAGGTCGAGACGACCCGACTGCCGGTGCGCACCTCCACGGGACAGGCCCAGGCGGTGTACCTGCCCACGGCCGCGCCCGGCCTCGGCGACTCCGGCGTCATCATCGGCCGCGAGGTGTACTCCGGGAAGGGCTACATCTACGACCCCTTCCAGCTGTACGGCCAGCAGCTCCCCGCCCCGCACTGGCTGGTCCTCGGCGAGTCCGGCAACGGCAAGTCGGCGCTGGAGAAGACGTACGTCCTGCGCCAGCTGCGTTTCCGCGACCGCCAGGTCGTCGTCCTGGACGCCCAGGGCGAGGACGGCGTCGGCGAATGGAACCTCATCGCCGAGGAGCTGGGGATAACTCCCATCCGGCTGGACCCGACGGCCGCCCTCGACCACGGCATCCGGCTCAACCCCCTGGACCCGGCGATCACGACGACCGGGCAGCTCGCCCTGCTCCGCACCATCATCGAGGTCGCGATGGGGCACGGCCTGGACGAGCGGTCCGGCTTCGCGCTCAAGGTCGCGCACGCCTACGTCAACGAGACGATCGTGGAGCGCCAGCCGGTCCTGTCCGACATCGTCGACCAGCTGCGCCACCCCGAGCCGGAGTCGGCCGAGGCGATGAACGTGGCCATCGACGACGTACGGGCGTGGGGCCTGGACGTCGCCCTGGTCCTCGACCGTCTGGTCGACGGCGACCTGCGGGGCATGTTCGACGGACCGACGACGGTCGGTATCGACCTGGACGCCCCGCTGATCGTCTTCGACCTGTCCCACATCGACCGCAACTCCATCGCCATGCCGATCCTGATGGCGATCGTCGGCGTGTGGCTGGAGCACACCTGGATCCGCCCCGACCGCAAGAAGCGCATCTTCCTGGTCGAGGAGGCCTGGCACATCATCAACAGCCCGTTCGTGGCACAGCTGTTCCAGCGGCTGCTGAAGTTCGGGCGCCGGCTCGGTCTGTCCTTCGTGGCGGTCGTGCACCACCTGTCCGACGTGGTGGACGGGGCGGCGGCGAAGGAGGCGGCCGCGATCCTGAAGATGGCGTCGACCAGGACCATCTATGCCCAGAAGGCCGACGAGGCGCGGGCCACGGGCCGGGTGCTGGGCCTGCCCCGGTGGGCGGTGGAGATCATCCCGACCCTCACGCCCGGCATCGCGGTGTGGGACGTCAACGGCAACGTCCAGGTCGTCAAACACCTGATCACCGAGACCGAACGGCCGCTGGTCTTCACCGACCGCGCCATGACGGAGTCCGCCAGCGACCTCGCCGTCGACGACGCCCTGCGCGCCGCCGAACTGGAGGCCGAACAGCGCGCGGCGGCCTTCATGGAGCAGCACGTCCCCGATCTGGGCGGCTCCTCCGAGTCGACGGTGGCGTAAGGGGGCGCACGAAGGTGGGACCGAACGACCGCTACCCGAGACAGCAGGGCCGGGGGCACGAGCAGGGACAGCCGGCGCAGGGCCGGAGGGACGGCCAGGGCGGCATTCCGGACGGCCTGCTGGTCGGCCTCCTGGCCTTCCTCCTCGGCATGACCCTGCTGGTGTGGACGGCCACGGGCCTGTCCGGTCTGTTCGCGCACGGCGCCTGGCCGTCCGGGGTCACCTTCACCCGTACGCCCCTGGCCATGCGCCACCTCGTCGGCGAACCGCACGACGTCCCCGGCGCCTGGCCGGACACCCCGGCCGGGCAGCTCTCCGGGTACGGGCTGTTCTGGGGCCTGTTCATCGGCCAGCTGATGGTGCTGTTCGTGCTGACGGTGTTCGTGATGGGCACGGTGGCGAGATGGCGGGCCGGTCGGGCGAGGAGACGGGCGGAGCAAGCGGCGGCCAGGGAGCCGTGGGAGGCGCCCGTTTCCCCGGTCCCCCACGAGGTCCCCGCGCAGAGGACGGTCCCGGAGCCCGTACCTCAGCCCGCACCACAGCCCGAATCGCAGCCCGGACCACATCCTGGAACGCAGCCTGGCCCGCAGGCCGGTCTTCAGCAGCCGCCGCTCGCGCCGCACCGGCAGCCGAACCCGGCGCCCGAATCCCATGAACCGGTGTTCACGGGCGGCCGCAGGACCACGGTGTTCGTGGCACCGCGTGAGGAACGGCAGACGACCGCCGCCCAGGCGATCCGCGACGCGGTCGGTCCGGCCCTCGTGGTCACCTCCAACCCCGCCCTGTGGCAGGAGACCAAGGACTCCAGGGCCAAGCTCGGCCCGGTCCTCCTCTACGACCCCGGTCACCTCTGCGACACCCCGGCCCGGCTCCACTGGTCGCCCACCAGCGGCTGCGAGGACAAGGAGACGGCGGTCGCGCGAGCGGACGCCCTCCTCGCCCCGGTCCGCCCGACGGCCAGGATCGACCAGGCGGTGAGCGACACCGCACACACGCTTCTGCGCAGCTATCTGCACGCCGCCGCCATCGACGGCCGCACCGTCCGCCACGTCCACCGCTGGTCGCAGGGAGGCCAGCTCCAGGAGGCCGTGCGGTCCCTCCGTACGAACCCCAAGGCGGCGTCGGGCTCCGCCGGCGAGCTGGAGGCCGCGCTCACCTCGCACCCGGAACGTCGCGACATCGCCCTGGAGCTGACCGGCCGGGCGCTGGCCTCACTCGTCATGGTGAACATCCGGGAAGCCTGCACACCCAACCGAAGTGATGCGCTCGCCTTGGATTCCTTCGTGAACGAGGGGGGAACGCTTTACGTGGTGGGGGAATCCATCGAGGATCCCCGCACCAACCCGGGCGCGATGCCGCTGCTGACGGCACTCGCCGCAAGCGTGGTCGAGCGCGGCCGGCGCATGGCCGAACGGTCATCCTCCGGTCGGCTCGACCCACCACTCACGCTCGTCCTGGACGACGTGGCCGCCGTCGCCCCGCTGCCCCAGCTCCCCGGACTGCTCGCCGACGGAGCCCAGCGCGGCATGCCGACCCTGGCCCTGCTGCGCTCCCGGGAACAGGGCCGCGCCCGCTGGCCGCACGACGAGCTTCCGGCGTGAGCCTCAGGGGCGCTCGAGCACGTACTCCAGCTCGGTCTCCTCGGGGCGGGCGCTCAACGGCACGGTACGCCCGGTGGGCTCGAAGCCGACCCTGCGGTAGAACCGCTGCGCCCGCCCATTGTCCTCGTGCACGATCAGCCGGACCCGTTCGGCATCCGCGTTCCACGCCCACTGGAGGGCCTCGTCGAACAGCACCTCGGTCAGCCCGCACCCGCGGTGCTCCGGCCGTACGTACACGCCGACGACGTGTCCCTGCCGCCGCTCGACGGGGAACCCGGCCCAGTCCGTCGTGCCGGCCCGTTCCAGAAGCATCGTGACGGTCCCGGCCCACTCGCCGTCCGGTCCCTCCGCGATGAACGTCCGGGCCTCGGTCGCGCCCACCGCGGCGTTGGTCGCCCGGTCCTGCCAGAAGGAGTCCGGCCGGGCCACGGCGTCGTCGTACGTCTCCAGGAACGCGAGAGGGGCCATCGGGTCCTGTAGGGCGAGGAGACGCAGTGCCTTCATCGTCGGCCACTCCTCGGCGCGTATGGCGCGGACCACGAACTTCTCATCGCTGTCGGGGCTGCTCATGGGCCCACGGTAGTCCAGCAAAACGAAAAGGCCCACGCCTTTTCGGCGTGGGCCTTTTCTGAAGAATTGTTCGGCGGTGTCCTACTCTCCCACAGGGTCCCCCCTGCAGTACCATCGGCGCTGTGAGGCTTAGCTTCCGGGTTCGGAATGTAAC
>NZ_JBEXZD010000083.1:0-38124 GCF_040628575.1 Streptomyces sp. NPDC006393 | reverse complement strand
CCGCCCCCGACCGCGCGGTAGCCGGTAGGACCGGGCGAGCCCTGAGACCCGTAGCACGGCCTCGGACGCGGCGGCGGAGGGCGCGGTGCTCAGGTCGGCGGGCCCGAGGGTCGGAGACAGTCGGGAGACGTCACGGAGTCCTCACTGCGGAACGATGGCTCGGTGTCGGTCAGTTGTGACGGTCTCGGGGGAAGAGCCGCGCAGGAAGGTGGGAAGATGCGGTGTGCCGTACCGCATCGTCACCGTGACCGGCTCGCACCGCACCGGCTTCGGTCTCCAGGTCGAACCCGCCGTCTCTGTCAAGGAGTTGGCCGCCCGTGTGGCTGACACCGACGTGCCCGTGCGGGGCGACACTCTGCTTCTGCTCTTTCCCGGCGGCCGCCACGGGCGGGCGATCCTCGCGGACTTTGCCCTGGAAGCGTGGCTCGACGGGGACTTGTACCACTGCCGGAGCAGTCCTGATGACCCTGAGTTCACCCTCGTCATCGGCACCCAGCGCGGACCGGAGGATCTTCCGCCCGGCACGGAGATCTGGCTGGACGACGCGGCTCCCACCGGCGGTGCGCGAAGCGGTGGCTGGAGCCGGATCATCGCACAGCTTGACGAACTGCCGTGGGTAAGGGTCGATCTCGACGCGGACTCGGAGGGGATGCCGTCACCTCGGTCGTCCACCGAGCCACGCGAAGATCCGATGACCTGATGTTCCCAGGGCACGCCAGAGAGGCGGCCGGGGTCGGGGTCGTACCCCGCCGGCCACAGCACACGGCGTGAGAATCCACAGGCCGGCTGTTTCCGACGGATTGGGCGAGAGCCGCCGCTCCGCCACGTTGATCACGAGCCGGATTGAGCTTGTCAGCAGCGTGCCTTGCGGCCCCAGGCGGAAACGACCGGAAAGGCGGTCAGGTCGAGCCGTCCGGCATCGACGTTGGCCAGATGCTGTTCGAGCTCTTCGGCGGTGACCATCCCGGAGGCGATCAGACGTTCTCGCGCCCGTTCGATCATGGTCCGCTCGAACCGGACCTCGGCGTGCCCGGCGAGGGAGAAGCATGCCTCGGCTTGGACGTCGACGAGGTCGGCGTCGCGAAGCCGACGGGTCAGTGTGCGTCCGTAACCCAGGTCCGTGCGGCGGGCCTGGAGCGTCCAGCATGCCTGCCGGATCCGGTTGGCCAGCTTCTGGGCGGGGCCCGTCTCGTCAGGGCAGGCGAGGGGTTGCAGTCGGGAATCGGCGGACTCGATCAGCAGCCGGCCCCCTGGCCGCAGGGCTTGCGTCATGGCGTGCAGGGCCGCGTCGCGGTGGGAGATGTGCTCCGATGTCGTGCCGGCGGACCTCGTACGGGACTTCCTCCGTGCCGTGCAGGAAGGTGACGTCGATGTCGGTGGCCAGGACATGACCTTCGGAGCCGACGCGCCGGGCCAGCCATGTCGGCACGGTGGCAGCTCCGGCGCCGACCTCCCAGCAGCGCCACCCGGCGGCGATGCCGAGCCGGTCGAGGTGGCGGAAGGTGTTCGCGTCGAACAAGGCGGCGAGCGTGTCGTGATGCTCGCGCACGAGCTGCTGCCGCCTGTCAACCACCTCCGCGAACGGACGCGGGGCAGCGCCCGCCGCCTCGTCGCTCATGACCCGGCTTCCGTCTCGCCGCCGAAATTGCGGCGCAGGGTTTCGCCGTTCGGCGTCCCGCCGAGAGCCGTGGAGATCTTGTCCCAGGACCAGCCGGCAGCACGTGCCTCCCGCACTGCCAGTGTGATCGCGCTCTGGGCAACCCGTCGCGCGTCCACCGCGTTCTTCATCAGCTCTTCGATCGTCGCCGTCATGCCAGAAAATATGCCACAGAATGTGGCACGAGTCGAGCAGTAGATGTACCGGGCTCGGCCGGGGCTTATACGCGGTCATCGCCACGGGCGTGGCCCCGGACTGCTTGCCACCGGGCGCCGGACCGGGAGGGCGCCGGCCGGCGCCTGGTGACCGTACTGACTCATTGCGCCGAAGCCTCGCCCCCGGGGAGCCCAGGACGGCGTGCGGCATGATGGGCCGGTGGAATTCGAACCGTACCGGGGTGAGTTGACGGCGTACTGCTATCGGATGCTGGGCTCGTTCCACGATGCCGAGGACCTCGTGCAGGAGACGCTGCTGCGCGCCTGGAAGGCCCGGGACCGCTACGACCCGGCGCGGGCGTCCGTGCGGACCTGGCTGTACCGGATCGCGACCAACGCGTGCCTGACAGCACTGGAGGGGCGCGGGCGGCGGCCGCTGCCCTCCGGGCTGGGGGCGCCCAGCGACGATCCCGGGGCGTCGCTGGCGCCGGCGCTCGACGTGCCCTGGCTGGAGCCGTTCCCCGACGCACGGTTCGACCCGGAGGTGCGGACCGACCTGCGACTGGCGTGGGTCGCGGCAGTGCAGTACCTGCCGGCGCGGCAGCGGGCGGTGCTGGTTCTGCGCGAGGTCCTTGGGTTCTCCGCCGCGGAGGTCGCCGAGCAGCTGGGGACCACGGTCGCGGCGGTCAACAGCGCGCTCCAGCGCGTACGTGCCGCTCTCGCCGGGGCGGGCGATGCCGACGCGGTCACCGAGCCGGACGATCCCGAGGTGCGTGCGGTGGTCCAGCGGTACATGCACGCGTTCGAGGCGGCGGACGTGCCGGCACTGGTGCGGCTGCTGGCCGATGACGCGGTGCTGGAGATGCCGCCCGTTCCGCTGTGGTACCGAGGCAGCGGCGACTACGGCCGGTTCATGGAGCGAGTGTTCGCCCTGCGCGGTACCGGCTGGGCGATGCATGCGCTGACCGCCAACGGGCAGCCCGCGCTCGCCGCCTACGCGCCACAGTCCGGCGGCGGCCATCGCCTGCACACCCTGCAAGTCCTCACCGTCACCGCAGGGCGGGTCGCGCGCAACGTCGTGTTCGCCGATCCGCGCGTCTTCGACGCCTTCGGGCTGCCACGCGAGACTCCCGCCGACGAATTCCGGCGGGAGCGATGAGTCGGGGCGGTGCGACCGGTACGTACCGGTGAACACCGAACCGAAGGGAAACCCCACATGAGTATCAGCGTTGCCACGTTGATCACACCGGACGGAATCATGTCCGACCCGGGCGGATCGCCCGGCGCGCCGCTGGGCGGCCGGACGTCCGGACACGGCGGAAGAGCGGTGGGCATGGAGGACGGATACCGCCTCGGCCGGGCGCTGGACGAGAGGGTGCCGCCGCTCGCACGCCTCACCTGGCAGAGGTCGGCGCGGATCCGGCCCGGCCGCCGGGATCCGTACGCCGCATGGATGCACGCGGCGGCGAAGCCGGCCACCTCCCGCACCCCGTCCGACGCCGACACCTCGGCCCGAGCCGACCTCCGGCTCTTCCCCGCCCACGGCCCACGTACCGACCTGGAACTGCCGGACACCGAGCACATCGGTCCCGCCGTCCTCACCCAGTACCGGAGGGCTGCCCGATGACAGCACGCTTCCTCGCCCTGTACGAGACGCCCACGCACCCCGAACTCTTCGACCAGCACTATCGCGATGTCCACATCCCGCTCGCACGGCACCTCCCGGGGCTGCGCCGTTACACGGTCGGCCGGGACCTGGTCGCCGTTCGAGGCGGCTCCCCGTACTACATGGTCGCTGAGCTGGACTGGGACACGATGGACGAGTTGCGCACCGCGTTCGCCTCAGCCGAGGGACGCGCGTGCGGCGCCGATGCAGCGCGTCTCCAAGAACTCGCGCCCTTCCGCACCATGATTTTCACCGTGGGCGACAGCGTTCTGTAGGCGATCTCGGCGGGTCGAAGGCATCGGTCGATGGCAGCGACCGAAGGCATCGGTCGAAGACATCGAACGAGCGGGCCCTGCGAACCCAGCCGAATCCGGCTGCGCACACTCATCTCCCCCTCAGCAGAGGCGATCTGACGGCTCGTCGCGCAGCTGCGTAAGCCGGGGGCACGGCTTACGCAGCTGCAGCTGTACCGCCTCGACGCCGACCTGCCATGCCCCGGCGTCAAAGCGTGTCACCTGCCGGAGCTGAGCCAGTGGTGCAGGGCTTCGTGCACGCTGTCGGGCAGTGCACTGAGCGTCTCGATCGCTTCCCGGTCTCCTGGCCAGGGGGCGATTCCGGCCGTGGTCAGCGCCGCGTACAGGTTCAGGCGCCGCAGGTCGCGAGGATCGATGCGGCAGGCAATGCGGTCTGCGGGGTTGGGCGGCGCCAGCAGGAAGTCGTCCGCCGGGGCATGCTCCCACGGTCGATCGGTTGATGCGGTGGCGGTCTGCATGATCTCGCTCCGTTCTGACCCGTCGCGGTGCGAAGGCGGTGTCGGCCGGACGGCCGCGCACCACACCCTCCCCGCCGACACGGGAAATACGCGCAATACACGAGCGATGTTACGGATCACCCATAATTCTGCGACTCTCGCCTGCATGCTCCATCAATGCACGGAATCCTCCTTTGCTGCCCCATCAGGCGGTGCCACCACCACGAACACCGCTCCTCGCCCCCACCCCGCCACCCAGCCCCCACCCGAAAGTGAGTAACAACCACAGTCTCCACCGACGATGACGGCGACAGCAGCGGCACACGCTCAGGACTGTGGAGTGCCGACGAGGCGAGTACACGCGATTCGATCGAATCGATCGTTCCGATACTTGATTCGAGCGTGCAGATCCAGCATTGTGCTTGAAACAGGCGTGTAGATTGCCGTTTACGCCGGAGAGAAGGGTGCTGCATGGACGACACCGACCGGGCCATCCTGCGGGAGCTGCAGGTCGACGGCCGGATCCCTTACGCCGATCTGGGCCCGAAGGTGGGGCTGTCCCCCTCGGCCGCACGGCTCAGGTTGCAGCGGCTGATCGACACCAAGGCGGTCCAGGTCGTCGGAGTGACCGACCCGATGACCATGGGCCGGCAGACGATGGCACTGCTGGGCTTGCGCGTCGACGGCGATGCCCGGGCGGTCGCCGATGAACTGTCGCGGCACGACGAAGTCGTGTACACGGTCCTGACGGCCGGCGGCTTCGATCTGTTCGCGGAGGTGGTGTGCAGCCGGCCCCGGGATCTTCTGGACTTCATCAACGACGTCGTGCGGCCGGTCGAGGGTGTCGCATCCGTGGAGAACTTCCCGTACTTCGGGATTCACACGCACCGCTTCTTGTGGCATGTCGACTGAGGCATCCGAGCGTTTCAGCCCTGTTTGCCCACACCAGCCGAGGAACCTGCATGCTGCCCGACGAGTACCGCACGATCGACTTCTTCACCGAGGACGCCCTTCCCGTACCCCGCGTGGCGCCGGCCGAGGCTGCGCTCATCGCCGCCGAACACCTCGGCGTCACTGCTCGCGCACAGTCGCTGGGCAGCCAGCAGGACGCCAACTTCCTGCTGCACGCCGACGACGGGACGCCCGCGGCGATTCTGAAGATCGCCAACCCCGCCTTCGGTGCCGTAGAGATCGAGGCTCAGGACGCCGCGGCCGATTCGATCGCCTCGGCCCGCCCGGAACTGCGCATCGCCACCGTCCTGCGCGGCCCCGACGGTTCCCCGCGTCGCGCAACGGTGGACACCGAGAACGGTCCGGCCGTCGCGCGCCTGCTTCGCCACCTGCCGGGCGGCACGCTCTCGGGACCACGGCACCTGTCCCCCGGCACCGTGGCGGCCATGGGCACCATCGTCGGAAAGGTCAGCACCGCACTGCGCGACTTCCGGCACCCGGGCCTTGACCGCGTACTCCAGTGGGACCCTCAGCACGCCGATCGCGTCGTCGCCAAGCTCGCCGGGTACATCGCCGAGCCCGACCGGCGCACCGCTGTCCAGACCGCGACCGCCGAGGCCTGGACACAGGTCCAAAGGCTCGCCGCCGCGCTGCCGTCGCAGGCCGTACACCTGGACCTCACCGACGACAATCTGATCTGCCGTCCCGAGACCCGTCCGCCGATGCCGGACGGGGTCATCGACTTCGGTGACCTGACCACGAGCTGGGCGGTCGGCGAACTCGCCGTGTCGCTGTCCTCGATGCTCCACCACGACGGCATCGAGCCTCACCACCTGCTGCCGGCCGTCCGCGCCTTCCACGACGTTCGACCGCTCTCCCCCGAGGAGGCGGAGGCGTTGTGGCCGCTCGTGGTCCTGCGCGCCTCCGTCCTGGTGGCCAGCGGGCGGCAGCAGGCCGCCGTCGACGAGGACAACGCCTATGCCGAGGCCGCCCTCGACCGCGAGTGGCGCATATTCGAACAGGCCACCTCGCTGCCCCTCCCGGTGATGATCCACCTCGTCAGGGAAACGACCGGCATGGCCGGCGCGCCTGCCCGAACCGTGCGGGCCGGTACGCCCGTGCGCCCCCTCGTGCGGGGCCTCGCCGCCGGCGACATCGCCCTCCTCGACCTGTCCACCGACGGCGATTCCATGGACGACGGCGCCTGGATGGACGCCGGCACCGAGGCCCGGCTGGCGGCGTCCGCGCTCGCGGACGGAGCGGCCGCGGTCGCCACCCGGTACGCCCACGCGCGGCTCACTCGGACACCGGCGCTGTCATCGGTGTCCACGGCCACGGTGCCCACCGGAATCGACCTCTGGCTCGGCCGGGATGCCCTGGTGCAGGCGCCCGCCCCGGGGCGGGTCCTCGCCGCGGCACCGGGCCGGGTGGACCTCACCTACGGTGCGCGGACGCTGTCGCTGTCCTTCAGCCTCTCGGTCCGGCCCGTGGTCAGCGCCGGTTCGACGGTGCAGGCGGGCGAGGACATCGCCCGCCTCGGCTCCGGCGCCTCGGTCCACGTCGCGCTGCGCGCCGCCGACGGCCCTGCTGTCCCGCGCCTGGTGCGGCCCGAGTACGCCGCCGGCTGGCTCGCGCTGACCGCCGACCCCGCCCCGCTCCTCGGCCTCCCGGTCGGCGCCGACCGCACCCGCGAGAGCGACCTGCTCGACCGGCGCGACGCCGCGTTCGCCACCGTACAGGAGCACTACTACGCCAACCCTCCCCGTATCGAGCGTGGTTGGCGTCACCATCTGCTGTCCACCGAGGGCCGCTCGTACCTCGACATCGTCAACAACGTCACCCCGTTGGGACACGCTCACCGTCGCGTCGAGGAGGCGGTTTCCCGGCAGCTGCGACGGCTCAACACCAACTCGCGCTTCCACTATGCCTCGGTGGTGGAGTTCACCGAACGGCTCGCGGGCCTCCTTCCCGACCCCTTGGACACGGTGTTCCTGGTCAACTCCGGTTCCGAGGCGGTGGATCTGGGTCTTCGGCTGGCCATCGGCGCCACCGGCCGGCACGACGTGGTCGCACTGCGCGAGGCCTACCACGGCTGGACGTACGCCTCCGACGCGGTCTCCACCTCGCTCCAGGACAACCCGAACGCCCTGGCCACCCGCCCGAGCTGGGTGCACACGGTGGACTCGCCCAACTCCTACCGAGGCCGGCACCGGGGGGCTGATGCCGTGCGGTACGCGCCCGAGGCCGTCGCGGTGATCGACGAGCTGGCCGCTTCCGACCGTCCGGCGGGAGCGTTCATCGGCGAGACCTTCTACGGCAACGCCGGAGGAGTCGCCCTTCCCGAGGGCTATCTCGCCGAGGTGTACGCGGCGGTTCGACGCCACGGCGGCCTGGCCGTCGCCGACGAGGTCCAGGTCGGATACGGCCGTCTGGGGCACTGGTTCTGGGGCTTCGAGCAGCAGGGGGTCGTCCCCGACATCGTCTGTGTCGCCAAGGCCATGGGCAACGGGCACCCCCTGGGTGCCGTCATCACCACCAAGGAGGTCGCCGACCGCTACCGCGATCAGGGCTATTTCTTCTCCTCCACCGGTGGCAGCCCGGTCTCCAGCGTTGTGGGCCTCACCGTCCTGGACACCCTGCGCGACGAGGACCTCCAGGGCAACGCGGTGCGCGTCGGCGGCCATCTGAAGCGCCGGCTCGAAGCACTGGCCGACCGCTACGGCATCATCGGCGCCGTCCATGGCACGGGCCTCTACCTCGGCCTCGAACTCGTCAGGGATCGCACCACCCTGGAGCCGGCCACGGAGGAGACCGCCGAGCTCTGCGACCGCATGCTCGACCTCGGCGTCATCGTCCAGCCCACCGGGGACCACCTCAACATCCTGAAGATCAAGCCGCCACTGTGCATCGACTCCACCGCCGCGGACTTCTTCGCCGACATGCTCGACCTGGCCCTCGCCCAGCTCGGCCACGGCCGCACCTGGTGACACCCGCGTACGTGCCGGAAGAGGTGGTGCACTGCGGGAGAAGGCCCCATCCTGATCCGTGTGACGAACGCGCCGCCACAATCGTCGTACGGTATAGCGAACGGCAGTAGAGAGGTAAGCGACAGTAGAGAGGTAAGGGTGAGGTTGTGAGCGTCTCCGAGGGTTCGGTCCGGGGCATGCTGGCGGCCAATCTGAGACGGGCCAGGGCACAGCGGGGGCTGTCGCTCTCCGAGCTGTCCAGGCGTTCGAAGATCGGCAAGGCGACGCTGTCGCAGCTGGAATCCGGAACGGGCAACCCCACCATCGAGACGGTGTTCAGCCTCTCGAGGGTGCTCGAGGTGCCGATCTCGGACCTGCTGGACGCCAGGCCGGCCGGTGAGCTGACCGTGGTGCGCGCGGCGGAGACGGAGGTCCTCAGTGGCGAGGGCGTGGATCTGCGGCCACTGCAGCGGATCGAGTCCGGTGATGCGGTCATCGAGGTCTTCGACCAGCGGGTACGGTCCGGGCGCCGGCAGGAGTCACTCGGCCATGTCGGCACTGAGCACACCATCGTGCAGGCCGGCCGGCTCGGTGTGCGAGTGAAGGACGACGAGGTGGAGCTCGGGCCGGGCGACTACGTGTGCTTCGACGCGTCGCGGCCGCACAGTTACATGGCGCTCGACGGCGAGGTCCGCTCGGTCCTGCTGCTGCAGTACCGGGCGGAGCAGCGGCTCCACCTGTCCGACCCGGGACCCGGCGGCACCCGCCCGGCGGAGGGATAGCCCGCCGCGGCGAGGCCGCGGAACTCTCTTCGGCGTGACCGTTGACAGGCCTCTTGTCCGGTCATACGTTTCCCGTCGTTCGGTTCAACGAACGGAGAGAGTTCGATGTACGGAACGTCGGCAGTGGTTGTGGGTGCCGGAATCGTCGGCTGCGCCTGTGCCCGCGAGCTGGCCCTGGCCGGATTCGAGGTCACCGTCGTCGAGCGCGATGCCGCCGCGTCGGCGACCACGGCGCACGGGGAGGGCAACGTGCTCGTCTCCGACAAGGGACCGGGTCCCGAGCTGCAACTCGCCCAGTTGTCCCGGCGGTTGTGGCCGCAGGTGCTCGCGGCTGTCGCCGAGCGGTCCGCGCACGCGGCGCGGGCGGTGGAGTGGGAGCCCAAGGGCGGCATCGTCGTGGCGACCACCGATGCCGGAGCCCGCGAGCTGACCCGCTTCGCCGCCGGCCAGCGCACGGCGGGCGTGCACACCGAGATCCTCGACGCCGACGCGCTCGCCGCGGCGGAACCGTACGTCACCCGTGACCACGCCGCCGCCGTTCACTACCCGGAAGACGCCCAGGTGCAGCCTGCCGCCGCGGCCGCCGCCCTGCTCACCGAAGCCCTCGCGGCGGGCGCCACCCTGCGGACCGGCTGCGAGGTGCTCGGTGCGCTCACCCGCGGCGAACGGATCACCGCGGTCCGCACCTCGACCGGCCTGCTGGAGGCGGACTGCTTCGTCAACGCCGCGGGCCCCTGGTCGGGCGAGTTGGCCGCGCGTCTGGGTGCCCCGGTGGACATCCGGCCCCGGCGCGGCGACGTGCTCGTGACCACGCCCGTGCCCCCGATGGTCTTCCACAAGGTCTACGACGCGGACTACGTGGGAGCGGTCGGCAGCAGCGCGGAGGAGCTTCAGACCTCGGCGGTGGTGGAGTCCACCCGTGGCGGCAGCCTGCTCATCGGCTCCTCGCGCCGCCGCGTCGGGTTCGACGACCGGCTGCGCCCCGCGGTCCTCTCGGCCGTCGCCGCCAAGGCGCTGCGGCTCTTCCCGGCGCTGGCCGGGGTGCCGGTGATGCGCGCCTACGGCGGATTCCGGCCCTACGTCCCCGACCACCTGCCCGTCATCGGCGCCGACCCCAGGCTGAGCGGTCTCTGGCACGTCGGCGGCCACGAGGGCGCCGGCATCGGTCTGTCGGTGGGCAGCGCGCGGCTGCTGCGCGAGCTGATGCTCGGTCAGCCGACGGAGCTGGACACGACCCCGTTCCGAGTGGACCGTCCCGCCGTGCTGGGCGGCCGCCCGGCCCCCGCGAGTGAGGAGACGGCATGAGCCCCAGACGTGTCCGCGCCGAGTCCGACGCCGTCGGACGGCACGAGAGGCCGCTGCGGATCACCGTCGACGGCGAACCCCTCGACGGCATCGCGGGCCAGACGATCGCGGGTGTCCTGCTCGCGTCCGGCCGCCTGGCCTGGCGGCGGGGACGCTCCGGCGCACCTCGCGGGGTGTTCTGTGGCATCGGCGTCTGCTTCGACTGTCTGGTGACCGTGGGCGGCGAGCGCGACGTCCGTGCCTGCCGCCGCCGGGCCCATGACGGCGACGTGGTGACCACACAGGACCGGCAGCCGAAGACGGAGACCGGACCGGCGACCGGCCCGGCGACTGGCCCCGGGGACCAGAAGCACCTCGGCCTGCCGGCAGAGGAGGAGGAGAGGTGACGGCGCGCCATGTGGTCGTGGTCGGTGCGGGCCCCGCGGGCCTGGCCGCGGCGGAGGCCGCACTCGGTGCCGGCGCCCGGGTCACGCTCATCGACTCGGCGGACCGGCCCGGCGGCCAGTACCACCGCATGCCGCCCGAGGCCTACGGCGCCGCTCGCCCCGAGCGGCTCCAGCACGGCCGGCGGGCCTTCGACCGGCGCCGCCGCCGGGTGCTCACCCACCCGCGGTGCGCCTGGTGGCCCGAGACCTCGGTCTGGGCCCTGGAACGCCCGGACCCGCACGAGCCCGGAGTCCCGCGGGTGCACGTGGTGCGCGGCCCGGCCGACGGCGGCCGAAGAAGCCGCCTGAGTCTCGACCCCGACGCGCTGGTGCTCGCCGTGGGCGCCCACGACCGAGTCCTGCCGTTCCCCGGCTGGGAGTTGCCCGGTGTCTTCACCGCCGGCGCCGCGCAGGCACTCGCCAAGGGTGAGCGGGTCGTCGTCGGTGACCGGGTGGTGGTGGCCGGTACGGGACCCTTCCTGCTGCCGGTGGCCGCCTCGCTGCTTCAGGCAGGCTCCCGCGTCCTGGAGGTGCTGGAGGCCAACACGGTGGCCACCCTCGCCCGCGGGTGGGCACGGCGGCCCTGGCAGTTGGCCGCATACGGTGGCAAGGCCGGTGAACTCGCCGCGTACACCGCCTTGTTGCTGCGGCACCGGGTGCCCTGCCGCGCCGGCCGGACGGCCGTCGAGGCACGCGGCGACGGCAGGGCGGAGGAGGTCGTCACCGCCCGGCTGCGTGCCGACTGGTCGGTGGTGCCGGGCACCGAGCGCGCGGTCCCGGTCGACGCGGTATGCGTCAGCCACGGCTTCAGCCCGCAACTGGAGCTGCCCGTGGCCGCCGGTTGTGCGCTGCGCGGCACACCGGGCGGTGAGTTCGTCGCCGTCGACGACGACCAGCGCACCAGCTGCCCGAACGTGTACGCGGCCGGCGAGATCACCGGCATCGCGGGCGCCCCGGCCGCACGGGCGGAGGGCGCGCTCGCCGGATGGCTCGCCGCCGGTGGCGCCCCGGACACCCCCGCCCTGGGCCCGCTGCGGCGCAGCCGGGACCAGGGCCGTGCCTTCGCCGAGCGGCTGGCCGGCGCACACCCCATCGGTGCGGCGTGGCCAGAGTGGCTGCGCCCCGAGACGATCGTCTGCCGCTGCGAGGAGGCCGACTACGCCTCGCTGTGCCGGGCCGCCGGCAACGCGGCGAGCCGCGGCGCGCGGGTCGCCAAGTTGGAGACGCGTGCCGGTCTCGGTCCCTGCCAGGGCCGTATCTGCGGCCCCACGGTCGCCGAGCTCGGCGCTCGGCTGACCGGCCGGACCGCCGAGTGCCCGGCCGACGGCCTGCCGGCCGCCGGACCTCACCACCGGCCGATCGCCCAGCCCATCCGGCTCGGCGAACTGGCCGCCGCTCCCGAACCACTCCCCGACGACACCGAATCCCACCCCCCGATGTAGGAAGACGGAGCAGAAATTCATGAGCGACACCGAGAAGCAGCACGCCTCCCTCGGCGGCGTCGTGGTGGCCACCGCCCTGCCGTACCGCGAGGACGCCTCCGCGCCGGCCGGCCTGGCCATCGACTACGACCGGTACGCCGAGCACTGCCGCTGGCTGGTCGACAACGGCTGCCACGGCGTCGGCCCCAACGGCTCGCTGGGCGAGTACTCCTCCCTGACCGACCAGGAGCGCCGCAGGGTTGCCCGCACCGCCGTCGAGGCGGTCGGCGACTCGGGGAAGGTCGTCGTCGGCGTGCATGGCGTCGGTTGGCACCAGGCCCGGCACTGGACCGAGATCGCGGCCGAGGACGGCGCCGACGGCGTGCTGTGCCTGCCGCCGACCATGTACCGCGCCAACCGCGGTGAGATCCTGGCGCACTTCGAGGCAGTGGCGTCCGTCGGTCTGCCGGTGATGGTCTACAACAACCCCCTCGACACCAAGGTCGACCTCACCCCGGACCTGCTCGCCGAGATCTCCTCGATCGACAACGTCGTCGCGGTGAAGGAGTTCTCCGGTGACGTCCGGCGCGTGCTGGAGATCAAGGAGCAGGCGCCCGCCCTGGCGGTGATCAGCGGCGCCGACGACGTCGTACTGGAGAGCCTGCTGATGGGCGCCACCGGCTGGTTCGCCGGCTTCCCGAACGTCTTCCCCGCGGAGTCGGCCCGCCTGTACGACCTGGCCACCGCCGGCAAGCTGGCCGAGGCCCGCGCCCTGTACGAGCCGCTGGTCGCGGCCTTCCGCTGGGACTCGCGCACCGAGTTCGTCCAGGCCATCAAGCTCGGCATGGAGCAGGTCGGCCGGTTCGGCGGCCCGTGCCGCCCGCCGCGCGGACCGCTGACTCCGCGGCTGCGCGAGCGGGTCCAGGCCGACATGGCCCGCGCCGTCGCCTCCCTCGAGCAGCAGGCTGCCTGATGCGGTCGGTCCGTACCATCAGCGCGGTCGACTCGCACACCGAGGGCATGCCCACCCGCGTCGTCACCGGCGGCGTCGGGCCGATCCCCGGCGCCACCATGGCCGAACGCCGCCGTCACGCCGTGGAGAACCTGGACGAACTGCGCCGCTTCCTCGTCGACGAACCACGCGGCCATGCGGCCATGAGCGGCGCGATCCTCCAGCCACCGACCCGCCCGGACGCCGACTGGGGCGTGCTCTACATCGAGGTCAGCGGATTCCTGCCGATGTGCGGGCACGGCACCATCGGTGTGGCCACCGTCCTGGTGGAGACCGGGATGGTCCCGGTCACGGAACCCGAGACCACCGTGCGCCTGGACACGCCCGCGGGACTGGTCGAGGCACGGGTAGCGGTCCGCGACGGACGGGCCGAGAAGGTCACCCTGCGCAATGTGGACGCCTTCGCGCTCGAACTCGACGCCATCGTGAAAGTGCCGGGTCTCGGAGACGTCCGCTATGACATGGCCTACGGCGGAAACTTCTACGCCGTCGTCGAACTCGACCAGGTGGGCCTGCCGTTCGACCGGGCCCGCAAGGACGAGATCCTCGCCGCCGGGCTGTCGATCACGCGGGCGGTCGACGAGCAGAACCGGCCGGTCCACCCGGTCGATCCGCTCATCGCCGGCTGCAAGCACGTGCAGTTCCTGGCCCCGGACTCCACTGCCCGGCACTCCCGCAACGCCATGGCCATCCACCCCGGCTGGTTCGACCGCTCGCCGTGCGGTACCGGCACCTCGGCGCGGATGGCACAACTGCACGCGCGCGGAGACCTGCCACTGAACACCGAGTTCGTCAACGAGTCCTTGATCGGCACCCGGTTCACCGGACGCCTGGTCGGCACCACCGAGGTGGGCGGCCTGCCCGCCGTCGTGCCCGAGTTCTCCGGCCGGGCCTGGATCACCGGCACCGCGAACTACCTGCTCGACCCGAGCGATCCGTTCCCGCACGGATTCGTGCTCTAGACAGACCCGTTCGTCCGCACCGGAGGGCCGCCATGTCCCGTACCACTCCAGTAGGACAGCAGGTCCCAACATGGCATCAAGTCATGCGATCATGCGGGCGGCTCTGGATGGACTGGCGCACAGCCGCTGAGTCGATCGAAGGAGCGAGCCATCGGGAATCGAGCGGGAACAGGGGTGCGGTGTGCGCGACGGTGGGGGGCAGGACGGGTCGTCCGTGTCCGATGAGGAGTGGGAGCGCTTCCTCCGTGAGTCGGTGG
Organism: Streptomyces sp. NPDC006393; assembly: GCF_040628575.1. Classification (NCBI taxonomy): domain Bacteria; kingdom Bacillati; phylum Actinomycetota; class Actinomycetes; order Kitasatosporales; family Streptomycetaceae; genus Streptomyces; species Streptomyces sp. NPDC006393. The sequence goes on along the minus strand of NZ_JBEXZD010000083.1, from coordinate 23,814 downwards.
CGGGCGCGGCCGGTGCCCCCGTGGAGCCGTCCGCGCGCGCTCGCGAGGTGGCGCGGCGGCTGCGGGAGCGCCCGGGGCAGCCGGAGGGCTGGCGCACGTACGCACCGGCCCGGCGTCGCCGCAGGACGGGCTGGTACGTGACCGGGCTGGTCGCGGCCGTGGCGCTCCTCGTCGTGGCGCTGCGCCCGCAGGCGGTCGTCGGCTGGTTCGGTGGCGACGACGGCGGGCAGGCCGGGGCGCCGTCGGCTGCCGAGTCGGAGCGGCCGCGGGAGGCTCCCGGCGCGGAGCCGGCTCTGCGCCCCACCCTTGCCGAGCCCTTCCGGGGGTCGCCCGCCGCCCACTGGGCCGACGGAGCGGCCGGGATCACGGTGCCGGAGGCCAAGGCGACCGGCTGGATGGACGCCGCGCAGGTCGAGCTGGCGCTGCGGCGGAGCAAGGATTTCATGGTGGCCGCGGCGCTCGACTCCGGCGTACTGCGCGGTGAGCGGCCCACGAAGGCCATCGCACTGCTGAATCCGCACCAGAAAGACGTCCAGGAGTACCTCCGCGCCGCCCTGTCGTCGAGGGTGCCCACTCCTGAGACCGATCCGCTGCTGCTGTTCAGCCGCTTCCGCCCGGAGCAGTCCCGGCTGGTCGGTGACGTCGTCAAGACCCGCGGCCGGCTCATGTACCGAGAGGGCAGGAGGGGAGCGGTCGAGGTGACGGCGGACGTCACCTTCGTGTACCCGGTCACCCCAGCGGCCGGCGGCAGCGGGCGGGACGCCGAGGTGGTCCGCACGATAGTGCGGCGCAAGGTGGTGATGAGCTGGGACGACCCGGCCAAGGTCATCACCGAACCGAACACGATGTCCCTCGTCTCGTACGCATTCGACATGACCAACGGCGGGTGCTCCGGCCCCACCGGCTACCTCGTGCCCCCGTTCGGCACCGCCGACGACCAGCCCGTCGACGCTGCCCATCAGGTCGATCCGTACGACCGCAGCAAGCCGATCGGCACGAGCAACGGCACGACGTCCACGCGCAACGGCTGCGCGACCGCCACCCGCTCCTGACAGCAGTTCCTGATCGGCAGCCGAGTCGTCGTGGGGCACGCGTGTGAGTCAGGGGCACTGCCAACGTCGCTTCCATGAGCCCAGACGGCCTGGGAACGGGACCGTGTGGGAGGGGCCGGATGCCAGGAGAGCAACGGCGATGAGTTCTGCCGTGGCGTGCGGTCTGTATCCCCGACACGGATCAACCGCACCCGAGGAGAGCACCATGACCGCCACCTACACTTTCGACGTCTTCTCCAGCCTCGACGGCTACGGCGCCGCCGGCGGGAACTGGACCGGCTACTGGGGCAAGCAAGGCCCCGAGCTGCTCGACCACCGCCTCGCCCTGTACGGCGAGGAGCAGCGGATGGTCTTCGGTGCCCACACGTATCGGCTGTTCGCGCGGATGCTGGCCACGAGCACCGAGGAATCCGAGGTCCGTGACCCATGGGTCACACGGATGAGGAGCCTGCCGGCCACGGTGGTCTCGAACACGCTGGAAGGCCCTCTCGACTGGCCGGACGCGACCGTCGTGAGGGGCGATGCCGTCGACGTCATCGCCCGGCTCAAGGAGGAGTCCGAAGTCCCGTTGCGCTCGCACGGCAGCCTGTCGATGAACCGGGCGCTGATGGCCGCCGGTCTGGTCGATCGCGTCCAGGTCACGCTCTTCCCTGCGATCACCGGTCGGACCGGGCTGGATCCGATCTTCCAGGGGGCGTGCGACTTCGACCTTGAGCTGGTCGAGCACCGCACACTCGACGGCCACATCCAAGAGCTCATCTACCGGCCTACGCTTCATGTCTGACGGCCGTCAGGTCCGTCTGTGGCAAAGCCTTGTCCGGGTCGGGAGAGCAAGCCTTGAAGGGCGAGGCGTCCCAGGCGGCTGCGGGTGACGCTCAGGGCAGGCCGGGTCGCCGGTCGGCGTACCGAATTCCGCTGGATCCCGGTGCGCAGCACGTACGAGATCCTGACTCCCGCCCTGGACACGGCAGCCGGCAGCCGTCCACCTCATTGTGTCAGCCGTTGTAAGCGGCCAGTCGCGCCCGCACCCAGGTCCGGTCCTCCGTGAGGTACTTGTCCACCTTCAGGCCCACCTCCGCGAGCGCCCCCTCGAACTGCTCCTTCGTCAGCGGCCGGGACACAAACGTCTGTGTCCATGTGGCATCCGGGAACTCGTACTCCGCATATACCGAGTTCGCCCCATCACCGGTCGGCTCGGCCGACACGATCCGCACCGTGAACCCGCTGGGGTCGACACGCTCACGCGGCAGGTTCGTGTGCCAGTCCTCGCCCTCTCGCTGGATCAGCACGCAGCCGCCCGTAGCGAGATGCCGGACGCAGGTACGCAGCAGCGCCCGCCGCACTTCAACGTCTCCGGCGTGCACGAGGAACGAAGCGAGCATCACCACGTCGAACGTCTCGCCCAGCTGGAGGTCCTCGATCCGGCCGCATATCGTGCGCGTCCCGCGGACTCGGTCGAGCATCTCCGGGGACTCGTCCACAGCGGTCACGGCAAATCCGCGCTCCAGGAGCGGATGAGTCACGCGCCCCACGCCACAGCCCAGCTCCAGGACGCGTGCACCTGGCGGTACGGCCGCGGCGACGATGTCCGGTTCGGTCCCGACCGGCAGCCGCGAGTACAGCTCGACCGCGCAGCCGTCCGGGGTGATCGCCCCGGGGCCGGTCCCCTGATGTCCCGTTCGCATGTTCAGCCCCATGCCTGTCCAACGACCCGGGCCGGCCGGCCGTTCCCTTGTCCCAACCGAAGGTTGAGTACATGACAAGTACTCGGTACCGTTTACGCGCGTTGACCGATACCGGTCGTCACCCTCTGAAGGAGGCGATCAGCGATGAGGCACGTCAAGAGGGCACTTGCCGCGACCGCAGCCGCCGTGGCCACGGCAGCGGTGCTGCAATCCCCCGCGCACGCGGCCGTGGTGCCCGAGCACGCGGTCATCGTGTGCCAGAGCGCCAGCTTCTACGCCAACTACAACAGTTCCAGCGGTCCCAGCGGCTACCTTCGCACCCTCTACTACGGGGACAAGGTGGGCCACACCCCCGGCGTCCACCCCGTCTACAACGGTTGGGCGGCCACCTTCGACTTCGGCCCCAACGACTGGGGCTATGTGCGCATCGAATGCATCGGCGGCTACGACTCCTGGTGAGTCCGGACCCGAAGGGAACCCCCATGTCGGCACCGCGCACCCTCCGTACCAGTGCCCTCGCCACAGCGATCGGCGCCGCGCTGCTGCTCGGCGTGAGCACCGGAACCGCCCAAGCCGCCGACGGAAGGATCGGCGTCCGGGAAACCGTCTGCGCCCAGGACCTGTACGTCCGTACGGACCCCGGTGGCGCCTGGATGGGCACGCTCTACCACGGCCAGACCTTTCTGGTCGAGAGCAAGCAGAGCGGCTGGGCCTACGGCTTCGCCTACGGCGACATCAACCGCCACGGCTGGGTCCAGGACGGCTGGTTCTGCTGACCGGCCGACGGGAGCCTGCCCGCCGGAGCCCGCTTCCGACAGGCCCGCTCCTGCCGTCCCCGAGCCACGACCGACACCATCCCTGACCAGCGCCCTGCAGCCACCGGTTTCCGGGTGCGGCACCCTCGCAAGCCGGGGTGCCGCACCCGGACGAAGTCGAACGACACGCAGCGGGCCGGAAGGCCACTCCCATCAGGAGGAGGCGGCTGCCGCGATGCGCTCCCGGTGCTGCTGCGGGCTGAGACCGCGGACCCGTTTGAAGGCCGCGCTGAGCGCGAAGGGGCTGCCGTAGCCGACCCTTCGGGCGACGGAGGCGATGGTGGCGTCCGGCTCGCGCAGCAGGTCCGCGGCCAGCGCCAGCCGCCAACCGGTCAGATACGCCATCGGCGGCTCGCCGACCAGGTCGGTGAAGCGGCGGCCGAGGGCGGCCCGCGACACCCCGGTCCTGGCGGCCAGGTCCGCGACGGTCCAGGGGTGGGCGGGATCGTCGTGCAGCAGCCGCAGCGCCGGCCCCACGACCGGGTCGCTCTGGGCGGCGTACCAGGCAGGGGCTTTGGCCTCGGACCGGGCGAACCAGGTCCGCAGCACCGCGATCAGCAGTAGGTCGAGCAGCCGGTCGAGCACCACCTCCTGGCCGGGCTCGTCCCGGACGATCTCCTCGCTCAGCAGCGCGGGCAGCGGGCTGGACCAGGCGTCCGGCGCGAGCACCAGCACCTGCGGCAGGGCCGACAGCAGACGGCTGCTGATCTCGCCGCGCATCTGGTAAGTGCCGCTGATCATCACCGCGGACAGTGCGGCCTCCTCCCCCGCACCGCTCCCGGCACCGTGCGCCCCGTCGGGGTCGTCACCCCAGGTCCGCACTCCCAAGTCCATCTGCTCGCACAGTTCGTTGCCGTCGACGTCGGTCGAGACCTGGCCGGGCCGGATGACGATCTGCGGCTCGGTGTTCCGGTCGCCGGCCACGACGTACGGCTCCGGTCCGCGGATCACCGCGATGCCGCCACAGCTCAGCGACCGCGCCTGCCCGTCGTCCGTCCTGATCCAGGCGTCGCCCCTGACCATGTGCACCAGGGTGAGCGGTGCCAGGTCGGCGACCTTGACCGCCCAGGGCGGGGTGAGGACCGACCGCAGCAGGAACGCGCCGCGCGCCCGCGGGCCGTCGAGGAGGGTGGCCAGTGCGTCCATGACCACAGACTAGGTCTGGACGCCCGCGTATGGGGATGAGCTTCTCGGCGATGGCCGGGCGACGTGCCGCGCGGATTCACTGAAGCCATGACGCGCAACACGCCATCCACACCGCCCAGACCACGGGCACCGCTCGCGCCCGCACCGCTTCCCGCCGGCCGCCCGACCCGAGGAGTTGCCATGACCGGCGACCTGCGCAGCCTGGTACTGCTTGCCGCCACGCTCACCACCGGCCTGATGGCCGGACTGTACTTCGCCTTCTCCGTCGCCGTGATGCCCGGCCTGGCGCGGGCCGACGACCGCACGTTCATCGAGACGATGCAGCGGGTGAACACGGCGATTCTCAACGGCTGGTTCACCCTCGCCTTCGGCGGCGCCCTGGTGCTCGGTGTGACCGCCGCGGTGCTCCACCGCAGCGGACAGGGGCGGCCCGCCCTGCCCTGGATCATCGCCGGCGTCGTCCTCTACACGGCCTCGCTCGTGATCACGATGGGCTTCAACGTGCCGCTCAACAACCACCTGGCCGACGCCGGAACGCCGGCCCACATCCACGATCCCGCGGCGGTACGGGAACGGTTCGAGACGGCATGGGTGCACTGGAACACCGCCCGCACCCTGCTCACCACCGGCGCACTCGGCTGCCTGGCATGGGCCATGCGGACAGCGGGCAGCACCGGCCGCGTCTGACATCCGACTGCCCTGCGGCCGGTACCGCCGATGGCCGCTACCGCCGCGATCGGGGCGGTAGCGCGGTTGCCGGCCACCGTCATCGAGGAGGGCTGGGACCTGTCCTTGATGAGCGGCGTGCCGGCCCGCGCTGCCTACCGTCTACTGGTCCGACGGTGGGGCCGGCCCGCGGCTAGCGCAGATGCCGGGCGAAGAAACCGGCCGCGGCGTCCCCCGCGAACTGCGGGACGCCGGTGTGCCCGCCCATGTTGGCCTGCAGGGTCTTCTCCTTGGAGCCGAAGGCGTCGAACAGGTCCAAGGCCGCCTGCCGGTCGTTCCCTTCGTCGTCCCACTGCAGCAGAACGTGCAGCGGAATGGTGACCCGGCGGGCCTCCTCGAACATGGAACGCGGCACGAGACTCCCGGCGAAGAGGCCGGCGGCCACGATGCGCGGCTCGACCACCGCAAGCCGGATGCCGATGGAGATCACTCCCCCCGAGTACCCGACCGGGCCCCCGATCTCGGGCAACGACAGGAGGGCGTCCAGTGCGGCCTGCCATTCCGGGGCCGACTTTTCGACGAGCGGGAGGACGAGGGCGTCGATGATCTGGTCGTCGACCGGCTCGCCGGCCTCCATCGCCCGGCGCAGGTCGGCGCGGGCCTTCTCGACGGCGGCCCAACGGGGCCGGTCACCGCTGCCGGGGAGCTCGATGGTGGCCGCGGCGAAGCCATCCGCCGCCGCGTGCTGGGCCCGCGCCACCAGTCGGGGATACATCTTGTGCAGTCCGAGCGGGGGGTGGCCGAGCAGGATCAGCGGCGCCGGTGCGGATGAGGAGGCGGATGCGGGCGTCCACAGGATGCCGGGGATCTCGCCGAGGGTGAACTCGCGCTCGAGGATGCCGTCGTCGAGGCGTTGTTCGGAAGTGAATTGCACGGTCGTGCCTTTCGGGAGTGCGCAGAACGGCGCTCCCGGACGACCTATCGCCCGACCGTGACCCCGGAGGAGAGCACCCACGTCGATACGTTCACGGGTACCACCTCCTCGTTCTCTCGCACGGCCTCCGAAAGGCTAGCATGCCGGCAGGATCAATCCTCGACACCGAACACCGTGAGCAGTTCGCCGGCCTTCACCGGGCGCCTGTCCGGCCTTCTGAGGAATCCCTCGGCGTCTGTGATGCCGGGGTGGCAGGATCGGCTGATGGCTGATGACCCGTTGCTGAAACAGGCTCAGGTCGTGTGGGAAACGCTGGCCACTGTGCCGGTGTCGTTCCCCCTGGCGGGGGGCTTCAACGTAGTCGCGTCGCCCGCCTCGCGGCTGGCTCCGCCTTCGTGGACCGGGATCGTGGTGCTGGGCGAGTCTGCGATCGTCACGGCGCCGACCGACAGTGACGCGCGGGTTCTGCGTCAGCTCCTGGCCGTGATGCCGACCAGCTCACTGACGTCTTCGGAAGCGGTTCGCTCCGTGTTGCCCGTGAATGACATGCTCGGTCCGGCGGTCTTGGGATACGTGTCACGCGACGGCTTCCGCCCGGCGTCGGCTGACCATTCCGTTGAACGGCTGCTCCCCGGGCATCAGGACTTGAGGGCGTTGGTGAAGTCGGTGTCGGCCGAGGACGCCGGTGAGAGCGGAATGGACGAGATCACCTCCGCTGCGTTCGTCGTGCGCAAGGGCGCGGACGTGGTGGCTGCGGCGGGGTTTCGAGTCTGGCCCGCGGCCGCCGCCCATCTGTGCGTGCTCACCGCGCCGGGGGAACGAGGCCGGGGGCTGGCGCGGCAGGTCGCTTCTGCGGCGGTGGCGCAGGCACTCGTCGACGGTCTGCTCCCCCAGTGGCGTGCCCGTCCGATGGCCTCCCGCAATGTCGCACGGGCGCTCGGGTTTCGCGAGCTGGGAAGCCAGCTCAGCGTCCGCTTGGACCAGGAGGAGCTTCGCCTGGAAGGCTGATGAGAGCGTGTCTCGTCATGTCGGGTAGCCCGGGGCTGTGGTCACCCGCCCGCCTGGCGCAACCGTATAACCGGTGGCATCGACGGCCGGGCCGTCCCTACTGTCCGGCTCATGGATGACACCATTGCCCCACCGCGGCTGACCCGACTCACCTTCCACGGCCCTCTTTCCGAGGACCGGGCCGCCAGACTGATCCGTCGGCTCACCGACGGAGTGACCCCGACCGCCCCGGCCACTGTGCTCGACATAGGCTGTGGTTGGGGGGAGTTCATGCTCCGTCTCCTCGAGGCCACGCCCGGGGCGACCGGCGTCGGTATCGACCTCAATGAGGACGACCTCGCCCGCGGACGCGTCAACGCCGAGGCCCGGGGGCTGGCCGAGCGCGTCGACTTCGTCCGTGAGTCCGCTGTCGACACCGCCCGAGGCCCCGCCGACATCGTTCTGTGCTTCAGCGCCAGCCACGCTCTCAGTGACGCCCGGCCACCGGAGCACACCACCGCTGCCCTGCACGCCCTTCGCCGCCTGGTGAAGCCCGGCGGCCGTGTCCTTCTCGGCGAGGGCTTCTGGCAGCGTCAACCTGCTCCGAGCGAGTTGTCGGCCATGTGGCCGGAAGCCTCGGCTTCCGAGTTCCACGACCTATGCGGCCTTGTCGACCTCGCCATCGCGGCGGGCTTTCGCCCTGCCTGGATCGAGTCCGCGAATCCTGACGAATGGGATCACTTCGAGTCCGCCTACCAGTCCGACGTCGAGGAATGGCTCGCCGCCCATCCCGATCATCCCCTGGCGCAGGAGACCCGCGACCGTGTGGATCGTCATCGCCGTATGTGGCTCCGGGGTTATCGCGGCGTCTTGGGCCTGGCCTACTTGACTCTCGTTCCCGTGGAACAGGGAACCGCGACATCTGGGCTTCTCGCTGCCAGAACCGAGAAGTGAACGAGGAAGGGCCACCGTCAGTCGGCCGCGCCGCTCTGCCTGTGGTCGTAGTCGTCACGATGGGTGAGGACCTCCTCCATGTGGTCCTCCGCCCACTCCTTGATCCCCCGCATCACTCCCTGGAGCGAGCGACCGAGATCGGTCAGCTCATAGGTGACGGTGACGGGCACCGTGGGGGTCACGGTCCTGGTCACCATCCCGTCGCGCTCGAGTGAGCGCAACGTCTGCGTCAGCATCTTCTGACTCACGCCCGAGATCCGGCGTGACAGCTCGGAGAAGCGCATGACCCGCGGCGCGTCGCCGGAGGCAGCCCCAGGACACGGGCCGTCCCCGCCCAGGGCGGCGAGCACAAGGGCGACCCACTTGTCGGAGATCCGCTCCAGGAGTTGGCGGCTGGGACATGCCGCGAGGAACGCGTCGTACTCCGCTTTCGCTACGGCCCGCCGCTGGGACGCGGTGCTGGTCGGCATCACTCGTCTCTTCCGCTCGGTGACTTACGCACTTCAAGGTGCCTACTTTCCATCGGGAAGCAGGTACCCCCATCGTGGTGCTGCACCACAGCGATGGCAAGACCGCCTCGCAAGGCCTCCACGAAGGAGCAGACAGCGATGAACCAGATGATGTCTCGGCGGGCCGTGGTCCGCGTGCCGTCCGGGCCCCAGTCGATCGAGACCGTCGACGTCCCGGTGGTCGAGCCGGGACCGGCGGAGATCCGCGTCAAGATTGCCGCCGCAGCGGTCAACCCGGTCGACCTGGGGGTGGCCGGGGGCGTCTTTCACCGGCTCGGCTTGGTCCACCAGCCGGACTACACCGGTCTCGGCTGGGACTTCGCCGGCACCGTCGATGCGGCCGGACCCGGTGTCGAGCTGCGGGTCGGCACCCGTGTTGCCGGGTTCATCGACGGTTTCGACCGCGACCACGGATCCCATGCCGAGCACCTCGTCGTCGCCGCCTCGAATGTCGCCGTCGTCCCGGACGGCATGGACCTGGTCGAGGCCGCGACGGTGCCGCTCAACGCCACCGCCGCGGCCCAACTCGTCGAACTCCTCGGTGAGGCGCCGAGCAAGGCTCGACACCTGCTGGTGACCGGCGCGGCCGGTGCGGTGGGCGCGCACGTCGCCGTACTCGCCCAGGACCGCGGCTGGCAGGTGACCGGGATGGCCCGAGCGGCCGACGAGTCGTTCGTCCGGGGCCTCGGCGCCGACTTCGCCACCGATCTCGGGCAGGGCTGGGACGCCGTTGCCGACGCCGGAGCCGTGCAGGAGCACGCCCTGCGGGCGGTGCGCGACGGCGGTCGTTTTGTCGGCGTCCAGCCGGCCTCGCGGCTTCCCGAGGAGCGCGGCATCGCCGTCGAGGTCGTGCTCGCCCGTCCCGACGGAGCGCTGCTCGCCGGCTTGCTCGCACGCGTGACGACCGGGGAGCTGCCTGCTCGCGTCCACGCCGTCGCGCCGCTCGACGATGCAGCCGGTGCCTACCAGGCAATGGCCAAGGGCGGCGTCCGCGGCCGGATCGTTCTCGTCCCGTGACAGCGCGTGGCTTTGTAGGCGAGTCCCGACATCGCTCGCTTGGTGCCGAGCGGTGAGAGCGCCCCGCTTCGCAGGAAAGTGATGTCACGGAGTTCTGGGAACGCCTGGGTGGGGAACGCCTGGGTGGGGAACGCCTGGGTGCTCGCTTCGGGGCGGTCGCTGTGCAGTGCATGACGGGGGCTAGGGCGGAGCCTGTCGACTGCGACGGGCCAGGGCCGGGACGTCGGTGTCGGATTCCTGCCGGACAGGAGGCCTGGATCGCTGGTTGGCTGGCCGCATGATCACAGCGCACACGGACAAGGCCCTGCTCTTCCGCTCCCTCCACAGTTCCGCGAATCCCCTCGCGCTCGCCAACGCCTGGGACGTTGCCAGTGCCCGTGTCATCGAGGCCGCGGGAGCACCCGCGATCGCCACCACCAGCGCCGGGATCGCCTGGTCACTCGGTCGTCCGGACGGGGAGACCCTCTCTCCCGACCAGGTGGTGGACCTGATTGCTCGTATCGTCGCGGCGGTCGAGGTACCGGTCACCGCCGACATCGAGGGCGGATACGGACGGGACGCTGCCGGCGTCGGCGAGACCGTCACACGGGTGCTGGAAGCAGGCGCCGTGGGCGTCAACATCGAGGACGGCACCCGGCCTCCGGCCGAGCTCAGGGCACGGCTGACGGCGGCCCGGGCCGCGGCCGAGCGGGCGGGCGGGCCCCTCTTCCTCAATGCCCGGACCGACACCTACCTGTTCGGCCTCGGTGACCCCGCCACCCGGCTTGAGGACACCCTGGAGCGGGCGCGTGGGTACGTGGACGCAGGCGCCGACGGCATCTTCGTCCCTGGCGTCACCGACCCCGCCACCATCACAGAACTGGCCGCGGGCATCTCCGTACCGCTGAACGTCATGGCCGGCCCCGGGGCTCCGGCCGTAGCCGAGTTGGGCCGCCTCGGCGCCGCTCGCGTCAGCCTCGGCTCGGGCGTCGCCCAGAGCGCCTACACCGCCACTCGCCTCGCCGCGCAGCAGTTGTACGGCGCCGGCGACTACCACCCGCTCGTCGGCGCCATTCCCTTCCCCGAGCTCAACGGCCTGTTCCTCAACCCGCCCCGACCGTAAGGCTCGACACGCCGAGCGGGCGGTCCCGCGTGCCCTCGACGGGCAGTGGCCTGAGCCGGGGAAGAAGCAGCGGCGCAAGGTGACCCGGCTTGATCCCTGCAAGCCGCTGGTCGCCGGGATGTTGGGGGCGGACCTGGACGCTGACCCAAGCCGCGGCATACCGTGCGCCGCCGGCCAGGAGCCGCCATGACTCTGAACCTGCGACGCGAGGGTCAGGCTATGAGCAGGCGGAGGCCGAGATCGGCGGTGTCGAGGTCGGCGAGGTCGCTGTTGCGCTCCGCCCACCGGCCGGAGTCGAGATCGTCGCGGAGGCTTCGCACCGCCCGCTGCTCGGCTTCCGGCCCGACCCTCGTCCATACCGACATCGCACGGCGGACGTCATCTTCCAGATACGCCCCCGGTCGGCGCCAGTACGCCTCGAACAGTCCGTCAGCGCAGTCCCACGGGATGGGCACCGGCTCGGTGCGGGCGCCGATCGCATCGGCCATCCCAGCAAGCGAAGGAAATTCCGCGAGGACGGCGGCGAACTCGGGCAGGTAGTCACGGGTGAGCCAGAACCGGTCCTGCCATCCGGGCTCATCGGTGTCGAACGTGAGCACCACCACCCGGCGGGCAACGCGCCGCATCTCGCGCAGCCCCGCTATCGCGTCCCTCCAGTGGTGAACGGTGGAGACGGCCATCGCGACGTCGAAGGACCGGTCCTCGAACGGCAGGCTCTCCGCGGCGGCGGCCACGCACGGCGCCGACCCGGCAGGCCGCTGCCCCCGCATGACCGCCGATGGCTCCACCGCGGTCACGTCGCGATCGGCAGGCTCGTAGGAGCCGGTGCCAGCGCCGACGTTCAGCACCGTCCGCGCGTCCCCGAGCGCGTCCCAGATCTGCGCGGCGATCCGTGGCTCCGTACGCCGTGTCGCGGTGTAGGCGCCGCCGATCGCGTCGTACAGCCGTGCACCGAGCATCTCCAGTTGCTCCTGCGGTGTCACCTTCAGTCCCTTCGACCGTGCATCAAGTTCCCTGTCGATGGCCGCCACCATCGCGGCAGCGCGATCACGCCGCTCCAGCAGCAGGCCGCGCAGTCGACGCAGGTGCGCGACCGCGTCGGTGCACGGGTCCCCGACCAGTTCCGCGATCTCCCGCAGCCCGAAGCCCAACCGCCGATAGGCCAGCACCTCCCGCAGCCGCTCCACGTCGCCCGCCGAATACGCGCGGTACCCGGCCGCGGTCCGCGCCGACGGCCGAACGAGGCTGATCTCGTCATAGTGATGCAGTGTGCGGACGCTCACGCCGGCCAGCTTGGCCACTTGTCCCACGGTCCAGTGATCCTCCACGGCACCGACTATGCAGCCTGACGCCACGTGAGGGTCAAGCCTCACTTACCGCTGCAAGAGCCGCACGCGGAGCAGCGGTTTGAGGCGACCCCAGCTTCTCGGCGCGGTCGAACGCCATCTGGCATGATCACGCGGTGAGTGATGCGAGACTGCCGGCCGCAGAAGGCGTGGAGTCACATGTCCGGGCGTTCTTCGTGGGGCATTCCGTGGAGGTCGTCGACTACGACCTCGGGCCGCAACGGCGAGAAGCGATTGCCGACCTGCGTGTTCTCGTCGTGGGGCCCGGTCCCCGCGGCGACAGCTGGGCCTATGTGACCGCCGGGTGCTGGGCCGCGATGGAGAGACACGGTCATGGGCTCGAGTTCGTCATGACCGCCCACGTCCGCGATCAGCGGTTCATCGACCTGATGGCGATGATCGCCTACTACCACTGCGGAGGGCACCGGCTCGACCTGGAACACAGCATGCCGATCGGCGAACCCTGGGTGCCAGGCTCGGCCTGCGACCACCTGCTCATCAGCCTGCCCTACCTCCACGGACCCGGCCTCGAACACTGTCCCCTGCCCGAGGGACACGCCCGGATCCTGTGGACCCTGCCGGTGACGAGCGCCGAGATCGAGTTCCGCCGAAGCCACGGCCACGAGGCATTGGAGCAACTCTTCGACGAAGCGGAGATCATTCCGACCGATCCGTTCCGAGCCTCTGTCGTCTGAGTCCGGGTCCGGGTCCGACCGACGGTGCCCGCGCAAGCGCGTTGAGGACGTCGGCTGCGATTATGTGGCCCCGCGGGCCTCGCCGATCACCCACGGCAGCGAGCGCCGGCACGCAGCGTGGACGGCGGTCTCCACCTCCCCGTCAGAGCCCGAGGTCCAGGGCAAGGCATGAGAAGTACTGCCAGGATCCCTCGGGGTTGTAGGAGGCGTCGATCCCGCCGTTCAGCGATACCTCCCTCACTTCGGTCATGTCCTCGTAGCGGATGCGCTCGGGCAGCTTGCCGAACCGCGCAATCCGCGCCGCAGCAGCGACATCCACTGCCCTGTCGTCACTCATGGCCATTCTCCGCTCTCCGCTGTGCTGGCTGTGCCGGTTCCGCCGGCCGCAGATCGCGTGCCTCTGCGCACGCAACCCAGATTGCATCCAACGCCGTCACCTGTCAAGGTGGTGACGATTTGAGTGTGGGGGGAGGCGGCACGGGGGTCGGCCCAACCGTCGGGTCCGGTACGTCCACCGGGGCGGGTCCGTCGGCGACTTGACGTAGGACGGTTGAGGGCCGCCCTACTGGATTTGAACGCGTTCAATATACTGGCGGTCCGGCGGGGCCTGGACACAGGTCCTGCTCGGTCGTGAGGAGGGGTATGCGTGGGCCGACAGGTGTGGTGGTCTGTTGCTTTCACGGCGGTGACGATGGCGCTGACCATGTCGTGCGGCTGGGCGGCGGCGATCTACGCCGCAGAGATTCCAGCGGGCCGGCTCGAGGGGCGATGGACCAGCGAGGCGGGCACCTCCCTGACCTTCCGGCCGGATCACACCTTCACCAGCGAGCACTTCGACAAGTTGCCCGTCGCGTCACGCTGTAACGCCCCTGCAGCCTTGTCATCCGGCCGTTGGGCGTTCTATGGCCCCTCGGATACCGACAAGAGTTACACCGCTGACGAAGCCGTCACGCACGGCAGCGTGCTGTCGCTGACCTTCTCCACCGGCGACTGCACTGTGGATGCCTACCTCTTCGGTGACGAAGACGATCCCGCAATGTGCCCGACCGACGACCCGGATGACGGCTGCCCCGCAACGGGATATCTCGACAGGACCGAACAAGCCGACGAGCCTCTCACCCGCCGGAGGCACATCCATCCGTGACGCCGCGCCAGCGCCCCGAGTTGGTCAGACTGCCGGCGCCGCCGCAGGAACACCCACACGGCGGTGGTCCCGGAAGGCCTGCGCCACAGCGCTACCGGCTCGACCTCGATGGCGAGGCCCCTCGCGCAGGCGAGGCCGCCCGTGCCTGGGTCCGCTTGCGCGCACGATACGCAGCCGCCTTGATCCTGTTGCCGCACGGATCCATGGCACACCACTCCCGGCGGCCTCCGTGCGACCGGTCGAGATAGACCTGGGTGCACTCGGGCCTGCTGCATTCCTTGAGCAGCGCCGCTTCCGGTCCCCCGAGCAACCGTACGGCCTCCCGGGCGATCGACGACAGGGCCTGCTGCGGCGTCGCGTCGACCCGGCGCCCCTCCCGGGTGAGCTGCGGCACCGCGGACGGCGTACGCGCCGCGCCGTTGACCTGCGCCAGGGCAGCGGCGTCATAGTCGTCGCCCGCCAGCGTGGCGACCAGGAGCAGGTAGACCGCCTCACGAAGAGCGATCGCCCGCTCTACGTCGGACGGCTTGCAGCGCATGTCTCCGTCGACGAGACCGGACTCGCGGAACCAGGCCTCCAGGCTCTCTGGACTCGTGAGCATTTCGGTGGGCACGGCATTGCGCCGTGCGCGCAGGGTCCCGACGAAGTCCAGCACCGGAGCACCGCACTTGAAGACATGCACCATGTCACCATTCTGGCAGGTGACGAGAATCACGACAAGCCTCCCGGCGTCCCGGCCGCGCGGCACTCCGGGCAGGCCCGTCGCCTCCCTCGCCGATCAGGACCCGGCGCGCTTCGGCAGCTTCCAGTTGGGGCGCGGGAAGTGGCACGTGTAGCCGTCCGGGTAACGCTGGAGGTAGTCCTGGTGCTCCGGTTCGGCCTCCCAGAACGGGCCGGCCGGTACGATCTCGGTCACCACCGGCCCCGGCCACAACCCCGACGCCTCGACATCGGCGACGGTGTCCTGCGCGATGCGTCGCTGCTCGTCGTCGAGATGGAAGATGGCGGAGCGGTAGCTGAGGCCCACGTCATTGCCCTGCCGGTTCTTCGTGCTCGGATCGTGGATCTGGAAGAAGTACTCCAGGATGGTGCGGTAGTCGGTGACAGCGGGATCGAAAGTGATCTCGATCGACTCGGCATGCTTCCCATGGTTGCGGTACGTGGGATGGGGCATGTCGTCCCCGCTGTAGCCCACCCGCGTCGTGACCACACCGGGAAGCGTCCGGATCAGCTCCTGCATACCCCAGAAACAACCGCCCGCCAGTACGGCCTTTTCATGGACGTCAGTCATGGCGCATCGCCTTTCCGTAGGAGATCTTCCTGGCAACCGGCCAGGGGCCACCATGATGAGGGTAATCGCGTCACCGATCAAGGTGGTGACCGACTGACGGACGTCAGCGCGCTTTCGTTGCAGGGGAGCCCTGCGCTTCAGTACTTGTGTCGCCGCAACGAGGTCGCGGCCTTCCGTGCGGGGGAAGACGTGACGTCGCAGGCTCGCAAGATTCCCACTCTGGTCATGCCGCTCAGCGAGAGCCCGCAGGCCTGGGCCACCCGGTGCCGGTCCCGCAGCCGGGGGCGGCTCCGGATCGGGACACCACGGGATCGTATGGTCTTCACTGCGAGCGGGCGGCGGCCGTGTTGGCCCGGACGCACGGCGCGGACGTTCACCAGCCGGTCAGCAGCAGGTGGTTGAGCAGCAGTGCGGCAAGCGCCTGGGCGGCGAGCCAGCCTCGGTGGTCGCGCCGCGGCAGGAACGCGGCGCAGGCGGGCAGCCACAAGGTGAACGGCAGCCAGATCCGTTCGGTCTCGGCCTTGCTCATCCCCGAGAGGTCGGCGGCGAGTATCGCCAGCAGGAAGCCGCACGGCAGCAGCACCGCGGCGATCGACCGCCGGTCCCCGCTCAGCCGGGCGCGGACGAGGGCGGGAACACCCGCCGTCACCCGGCGCAGCCCCGCGACCGAGGCGAGCCCGGCCGCCGCGACCACCGTCGCCAGGTCCCCGAAGAACCAGTAGCTGTACGGCCGCACGCCGCCGTAGCCCTGGAAGTAGCGGGTCCTGAGCAGCCCGTACGCCTGCCACCAGTCGAAGCCGGCCGCGGTGAACGCGGCCACCACCACGGCGGCGCCGGCCAGCACGTAAGGCACCGGGCGCGCGCTGCGGGCGCACAGCAGCACCACGGCCGCCGGTACCACCAGCAGCACCAGCCCGTACGACAGGTAGCAGGCGCCGCCGAGCAGCAGCCCGCCACCGACTCCGGCCGCCGCGCGGGCCGCCGGTGAGGTCCGCGTGGCGGAGACGGCGAGCAGCGCCAGCGCCCAGGCGGCGACTGCCGCGAAATAGCCGTCAGCCGACACACCCACCCACACCATGCCCGGCGCCAGGACGAGGAACGGCGCGGCCGCCCGTGCCCTGTGCTCGCCGGTGAGCAGGCGCAGCGTCACCAGCACCGCGACGACCAGGGACGTGCCGGTCGTCATCACGAACGCCGCGGCCCAGACACCGCCGCCGAGCCCGATCCGGTCCAGGCCCACGAAGGTCAGCACGGCGCCCGCCGGGTGGCCCGCGATGTGCGTGGCCCAGTGCTGCGGTGAGTTGATCAGGATGTGGTCGGTGTAGGTGCGCAGCGCCGGCCCGAGGTCGTCGAACCGGTGCAGCTGCGCGAGGTACTCACCGGTCCCCATCAGCCGCCCTGCGATCCCGCGCTGCCAGCCGTCCACCAGGGCCAGCGACCAGGTCCACGCCATCGCCGCGGCCCACGCCGCCCACGGCAGTGCGCGCCAGGGCAGCCGTGCGGCGAGGGCCGGACCGTACCCGACGACGAGGACCGCGACCGTCACCGCGAGCGGCGTGCCCGGTCCGGCGTGCGGGCGCCACCACGCCTCCAGCGGCGGGAACGGCGACCTGAGCACGTAGCTGTCGCGCTGCATCCAGCCGCCGATCCCCGCCATCGCGGCGAACAGCAGCAGGGCCGCGCCCGCGGCCACCAAGTCCCGCCGGCGGGAGGTGTCATCCGGCTGTGGGCGGTCGTGCCCGTCCGGGGACGCCTCCAAGGGTCCGGGTGCTGAAACGGTGCCTTCGGGGGTCTGCGGACTCGCGGAGAAAGAGCTCACCCGCCGCACCCTAGGCACGCGGCACTCCCCCGGTCACGGTGGCTCAGCGGGACGTCAGACTTCCGAAAGGACTGTCTGCGGTCCAGGACGGCGTCAGACTTTCGTCATGAGTCGATCCGGTCACCTGCGAGGTTCGTGCACCTAGGGTCGGCCCACATGAAAGCCCCCTTTGCCCGCCGGCCAGGTCCCTGGCGCAGCCCGCTGCGCGGGCCATGGCTCACGTCGGTGTTCGGCGCCGTGCTGCTCATCGGCATCCCGGTGCTGTTCGTCACCGGCCTGCTGTCGTACGCCGCGTACAACCCGGACCTGTCCCACGTGAACGACAAAACCCCGGACAAGGGCCTGCTCGGCTTCTACCTCTTCTCCTGGCCCACACACCCGTACTGGCTCTATCGGGCGAACCAGGGCGTGCACGTCACCCTTGGGATCGTGCTGGTCCCCGTGCTGCTGGCCAAGCTCTGGTCGGTGGTCCCGAAACTGTTCACCCTGCCGCCCGTGCGCTCGGCCGGCCACGCCCTGGAGCGGCTGTCGCTGCTGCTCCTCGTCGGCGGCGGGCTGTTCGAGTTCGCCACCGGCATCCTCAACGTGCAGCTCGACTACATCTTCCCCGGCTCGTTCTACCCCCTTCACTTCTACGGCGCATGGGTGTTCTTCGGCGCCGTGCTCGCCCATGTGGCGCTCAAACTACCCGCCGCGACAAAGGCGTTGCGCAGCCGCGACCTGCTGGCCGAACTGCGGACCCCGACCTCCCGGACCCGGCCGGAGCCCGCCGACGCGACCGGGCTGGTCCCGTCGGCCCCCGCGGATCCCACCATCTCCCGGCGTGGCGCGCTCGGGATGGTCGGGCTCGGCTCGATCGCGCTCCTGGTGGTGACGGCCGGGCAGAGCATCGGCGGGCCGCTGCGCCGCACCGCCCTGCTCGCGCCCCATGGCCGCTCCCCCGGCACCGGCCCCGGGGGCTTCCCCGTGAACAAGCCCGCGGCTGCCGCCCACATCCGGCCCCAAGATATCGGCCCGGACTGGCGGTTGACGGTCAGCGGCGTCGGCGGCAGTGTCCGGTTGAGCCTCGCCGACCTGCAACGGATGGCCCAGCGCCGCTCGGCCCTGCCCATCGCGTGCGTCGAAGGCTGGTCCACCAGCGACCAGCACTGGGAGGGCGTGCGGCTGCGGGACCTCGCCGCGCTGGTCGGCCATGCGCAGGACCCGCCGGGGGTGTTCGTCGAGTCCGTTCAACTCGCCGGCTCCTTCCGCGCGGTGGCACTCGGCGCGGGCCAAGTACGGGACGGCCGTTCACTGCTGGCCTTGCGGGTCAACGGCGCCCCGCTCACACCCGACCATGGCTACCCGGCTCGCGTCATCGTGCCCGCCGCGCCGGGCGTGATGAACACCAAGTGGGTCGGCCGGCTCACCTTCGGCGCCACCGACTTCCCGGAGCGGGCATGAAGCGGCTCTTCCACGTCCTGTACGGCGAACCCTGGTGGCATCTCGTTGCCCTGCTCGCCTCGTTCGCCCTGTGTGGCTACGCCATGGCCCAACTGCTCGCCGGCGACTGGTGGGGCGTGGTCCAGTGGGCGGTCGGCGCCGCCGTCATCCACGACCTCGTGGCCGTCCCGCTGTACGGCAGCGCCGACTGGCTCCTGCACCGGGCGGTGCGCGCCGGCCGGCCCCGCTCGCCGCGCCGCATCGCCGTCGTGAACCACATCCGGATCCCCGCGTTCGTCTCGCTCATCCTGCTCCTCGTCTACTGGCCGCTCATCTCCATGGACAGCGGCGCGCAGTTCCGGACCGCGACGCTGCTCGACCCGGGTGTCTTCCGGTCGCGATGGCTGACTGTCACCGCAGTGCTGTTCGGCCTCTCGGGTCTCCACCTGGCCTTTCGCCTGTGGCGTGACCGGGGTGACCCGAACCCCACCACCTGAGGACGCGCACCCCTCTGCCCCCTGCGGCTCTTGACACCGCACGTTGGCCTGCTCGCCGAACGTCACACCTCCATGCCCGACAAAGAGGTACCCCATGACACCCACTGCCGATGTTGTCCTGCCCTGCCTCGAGGAGGCCGGGGCGCTGCCCTGGGCGCTGGAACGGATCCCGCCCGGCCGGCGGGCCGGCCTGGCATCCCGTCCATGCCATGCGCGCCGTCCTTTCCGCACCGGCGCAGGCGGGCCAGAACCGGGCAGGTGCCCGATGACCGCGCTCATGGTGGTCCCCAAGGAAACGGCAGGTATGCGGTGACCCTCCCCATGACCCTGCCCGCGGCACCGGCGTGGTCCACCGCGGACCCTTACGCCGAGGCGCTGCGGACAGGCCGCGGTCCCCTGTACCTGTCCTGTCCTGACGGGCGCCTGCTGCCGCTGGACGTCGAGCGGTGGTGCGCTCCGCCGGACCGGGCCGACCGCACTGTGCTGGCCGCGTGCGGCGGTCCCGTGCTGGATGTCGGATGCGGTCCGGGCCGGATGGTCACGGCGCTGGCCGCGCGAGGCCGGACCGTCCTGGGCATCGATGTCAACGCCGATGCCGTCCGGCGCACGCACGCCGACGGCGGGCCCGCCCTTGTCCGGTCGGTCTTCGACCGGGTGCCTCGCGAAGGACACTGGCGTACCGCCCTGCTGATGGACGGCAACGTTGGCATCGGCGGCGACCCCGGTGCGCTGCTCACCCGGCTGCGGCACCTGCTGCGTCCCGGCGGCACACTCATCGTCGAGACCGCGGCCGGGCCGCCGGACCGCGACGAACGTCTGCACGTCCGTCTCCACGACGGCGCCCGAGCCCACGGCCCGCACTTCCCATGGGCCGTCCTCGGCCCGGACGCCCTGGAGCGGCACGCCGGCGCCGCCGGATGGACCATGACGGCGTCGTGGACCACGGATGGTCGCACCTTCACCTCCCTGCACACTCCGGGAGCATCGAGGTAGAGGGTGTGCTCGCCTATACGTAGTCGTTTTCGCGGCGCGGTTGGTGATCGTGGTGGGACTGGGCGGCCTTGAGGGATTCCCCGAGCGTTGCGAGGGACACCCCGAGCAGGACCAAGTCCTTGAGGAGGAACTGTCCGGGCTGCGCCGACAGCACGGGGACGCCGTTGGCGAACGTGGCGACGACTCCTGGGGTGCTGAAGAGGAAGCTGATGGTTCCGAGAAAGAGCACGATCGCCAGCATGCTGCCCAGGGCGGACAGTCGTGGCCAGAGCGGGTGGACGGCGAGGAGGATCGCCGCCACGATTTCCATCGTTCCGAGGGCCGCCGCGAGTGCGTCGAAGCTGAGGAAGTCGTACAGCCAGCTCATCAGCGGACTGTGCTGGATGAGCACGCGGCTCTCCATCTTCACGAACTTGCCCATGCCGATCCAGGCGAGCACGACGACCAGACCGTAGCGACTGACTGTTCTGCCTGTGCGCGAGAGTGCGTCGGCGCCGCGGAGAAGGCGTTCGTCGATCATGGGGGGGGTGCCTGTCTGTGGGGGTGGGGGCTGTGCTGCTGGTCGCCGACCGGGGCGCTCGACCGGGCGGAAGGATGAGTGCCGCCCGGTCGCGGCATGGTCGGCTGCGGGAGGCCACCGGTGGCCGGAGTCGCCGTTCAGCGGCAGTCGCGTTCGATGATGAGGTCGGCCAGCTCTTCGAGGTTGGCGGCGACCATGTCAGGCCTGGGGCCGATGGGGCTGAGCACGGCGCCGGAGCGTTGCAGGAATGCCGCCTGGCAGCCGGCGTGCAGGGCGCCTGTCACGTCCCAGGAGTGGGCGGCGATCAGGCGTACGTCGCGGGGGTGGACGTCGAATGCGGCGGCGACCGCGAGGTACGGTTCGGGCGCGGGTTTGAGCCGGCGGACGGCGTCGGCCGACATCACACGGTCGAAGAGGTCCCGGATTCCGGCGTTGCGCAGTTGCTGTTCCGCCACGTCCTGGACGGAGTTTGTGAGGGCCACCAGGTGCAGCGGGGTGGCCGCCAGTCGTCCGAGGGCCGCGGGCACCTCGGGATGGGGCGGCAGTGAACTCATCAGAGCCACCGTCGCGTCGACCTGCTCGTCGTTCAGCGATGAGCCCTCACGTTGCGCGATCATGTGGAGGGCTGCTCGCTGGGCCGTGGTGAAATCGACGTAGGAGCCGGTGATGCCGCCGATGAAGGACAGTTGCAGCATCTGGGTGAACCATTGCGCTCTCAATGCGGCCTTGCCGAAGAGCGCTTCGAACGCCTCGTCCAGTGCTGTCAGATCCAGCAGCGTCTCGTTGACGTCGAAAGCCAATACTCGGGTCACAGCAGATAATCCGTTCCATGTCGGTGCGGGGCGGGCCTGCATCGGGCGCGCGACGACGGGGCCGGGCCGTGTTGCCGTCAGCGGGAGTCGTGGACGTCCCAGACCTGGCCGGTGGCGTCGCCGGCGAGCCGGGCCATGAGGGAACGCGCGGAGTCGTCGGCGCTGATCAGCTTGCCCTCCTCGTGGCTGCGTACGAAGCGCGTGTAGGTAGCCGCATCGAGGCGTCCTCCTCCGGTACGGCGGATCAAGGCCTGCATGGCGGTGTCCACGGATCCGGGCCTGTAGACGTTGACCGTCACGCCTGTCCCTGTCAGTTCCGTGGCGAGGTTGAGCGTGTGGGCCTCCAGAGCGGCCTTGGTCGCCGCGTAGGCGTTGCCACCGATCATTGTCTCGGGGCGGGCGACGATGGCGCTCGAGACGTTGACGATGCGGCCCCATCCTGCTGCGGTCATCCGGGGCAGCAGTGCTGCGGACAGCGCGGCAGGGGTGATCACATTGAGGCGGAACGCCGCGTTCCAGGTGTCGGGTGTCATGTCGGTGCTGTGGCCGAGCGGTTCGACGGTGGCCGCGTTGTTGATGAGGATGTCAGGGCTGCCGAGCTCCGCGGTCACCCGGTGCACGATGTCGGGCACCGTACGGGGATCGCCCAGGTCAGCGGGGACGGCGAGGGCGCTGCCACCGCGGGATGTGACGAGCTGGACGGTGCGGGAGAGCTCGTCCTGGCTGCGTGCCACGCACGCCACCCGCACACCGGCCTCGGCGAGGCCCGTGGCGAGGGCGCGTCCGATTCCTCGGCCCGCCCCTGTGACCAGGGCGATCTTGCCGTACAGGGACACGTACTGCTCCGTTCGGACAGGGACGGGAGGGTGCCGGGGCGTCGGCACGCCCGGGGTGCGGGGCGGTTCAGCCGGCCGTCCGCGAGACGGCCTCGAGGATCTGGATGGGCTCGGTGCGGGTGGTGTAGTTGGGGTGGACGTCGATCCAGCGCACGACACCCTCGGCATCGACGACGACCACGGTCGGCATGACGATGTCGGGGGTACCGTCCGCGTTCGTCTCGGCGATGTCCAGACCCAGGGATGCCTGGGCTTGCAGGGTCCGGTCGTTCGGCCGGGTGACGATGCCCAGGGCGTGGCCGAGTGTGTTGCCGGGGTCGGACAGGACGGCGTAGGACAACTCGTTGGTCTCGGCCATGGTCAGCGAACCGTCCGGCCTCTGCGGGCTGACGGCGATCAGGGCGACGCCCCGCTCTTCCAGCTCTGGGGCCAGCTCGCGTTGATAGGTGCGCAGAGCCACATTGCAGTACGGGCACCAGGCACCACGGTAGAACACGATGACGGCGGGCCGGCCTGCGCGCGTCTCCCGCAGAGTGGTGGGGTTTCCGTGGGCGTCCAGCAGCTGGGCCTCCGGAATGGCCGTGCCCGCCGCAGCGACGCCGGCCGGCACTCCGGCGGCATCCAGCTTCATTTCCTCGGCGTGAAAGGCCTCCAGCGCCTCGGCCGGCACCTGCGTGGCCATGGTCTCGGTGAGGGCAGCTACCTGGTCGGCTATGGGACTGGTCATGTCCGTCCTTGCTACGGGGGAAAGGGGTGAGGGTCCCGGAAGGTGTTTTAGATCGATCGCTCTAATCTTGTGCCCCAGGAAATAGAATGTCAAATCTAAAAATGGGAGGCCGACCTGTTAGCCTGGGCGGGTGAGCAGCAGTACGGAGACGCGGCGCCTGACCGCGAAGGGGCGTGCCACGCGCGACCGCATCGTGGCGGCAGCAGCGGCTGTCATGTACGACCAGGGCGTGGCGGGCACCAGCACGGAGGACATCCTCACGGCCGCCCAGGTATCCAGTCCGTCGCAGCTGTACCACTACTTCGGCGACAAGAAGTCCCTGGTCCAAGCCGTGATCGAGTACCAGACCGAGCGTGTTCTCGGATTCCAGCGCCCCCTGCTGCGCCGCCTGGACAGCTTCGAGGCGCTGGAGGCGTGGCGCGATGCCGTCGTCCAGGTGCAGCATGCGCGCGACTGCCGGGGCGGCTGCCCCATCGGATCCTTGGCCTCCGAACTCTCGGATACGGATCCGCAGGCCCGCACACAGCTCGCGGCGGGCTACGCACAGTGGGAGGACGCCATCCGCGACGGGTTGGCGTCCATGCAGGAGCGGGGCGAACTGGATGAGGAAGCCGACGCCGGTGACCTCTCCCTTGCCCTGCTCACCGCGCTGCAAGGCGGTCTGCTCATGACGCAGACGCGACGCGACACCGTCGCCCTTGAAACCGTCCTCAACGCGATGATCGACCGCATCCGCTGCCACGCCGTCGGCTAGGTGTATTGATCACGAGCGTTGTTAACGCCGTCGGGCTTGATCATGGCGAAGACCTCCGGTGTGGTGGAGCTGTCTAGGAACGCACCGCACG